>CAYYDL010000496.1:0-1989 GCA_964470545.1 uncultured Hyphomicrobium sp.
AGCGAAGCAAGAACTTCCTGAGTGTTGTTCCCGATCGAGGATACGACACCCATTCCCGTCACAACTACGCGCCGCATGCGCTCCTTCACTCCTGCGGTTCCTGCTGCCGCCCGTCCTGGCGCCGGGGATATGGCAGCCGGGCCCTCTGCGCAACGCTTAAGGACCTTCGCTCGATTTGAGTAGGACCCTCAGGTCCTTGGCTGTGTATATCACCTCGCCGTCGGCCTTCAGGATCCCGTCGGCCTCGGCAAGCTTCAGCTTCCGGGCAATCACTCGTTTGATGTCTATGACGTATTCGAGGAGTTTGACGTCCGGCGTGACTTCACGGGTAAATTTAACCTCGCCGACACCCGATGCGCGCCCTTGCCCTGAGAGGCCGAGCCAGCCCAGAAAAAATCCCGTCAGCTGCCACAGCGCGTCGAGTCCGAGGCAGCCGGGCATCACCGGATCGCCCTTGAAATGGCAGGCAAATAACCAATCGAGACGGTCGTTGCCTGCGACCTTAAGCTCGGCAACAATCTGGCCCTTCCCGTGCGCGCCACCACTTTCCGAAATCGAGGAAATACGGTCGACCATCAGCATCGGGGGCAGCGGCAACTGGGCGTTGCCGGGCCCGAACAATTCGCCGCGCCCGCAGGCGAGCAAATCATCAAACTCGAAGCTAGAACGGCGTTCTGCCATGTATCCCCTCGTTTCATGGCCGACAGGCTGATGTTGCACAAATAGGCTCCGGGTCGTTCAAGTTAAGCGCGTCCTAACACACGCTCGCCCCAGCGCCTAGAGTTGCAGGCCGGGGTGCGTGTAACAGGGCAATCCGCGGCCTTAAAGCCCGATCTCGCAGTAAGTTGCGGGTTTTCCGCCGAATGACTATACTAAGTTCGGGTGAGAGCGTTGCATCGGGGGCGAATTCCCTCGATTTAACGCGGGGGACCCGCTGCGGTTCTGCAAACGTAAATATGTCCGAGAAATCGCCGCAAGGTATGGATAGAGAAGCGCCGATGCCGACCTCTGAACTTCTCCGCAACGCAGGGCTTCGCCCGACTCGGCAGCGCATGACGCTTGGCCGTCTGTTGTTCGAAGGTGGAGACCGCCATGTGACTGCCGAGCAGCTCCATGCGGAAGTTGCCAGCCTCGGAGAACATGTTTCGCTCGCGACCGTCTACAATACGCTGCACCAGTTCAAGCGCGCGGGCCTTCTGCGCGAACTGGCGATCGAAGGCTCGAAGGCCTATTTCGACACCAACACATCGAACCACAATCACTTCCTGCTCGAACCACACGGCGAGCTGATGGACATTCCCGGCGACGCGATTTCCGTCGAAGGTCTTCCCGAGCCGCCTGAAGGTCTAAAGATCACGCACGTCGACGTCGTCGTGCGACTTACGAAGGCCTGACGCCTGAAGGATCGGCGCCGCAATCGCAAGAATCTTCATCTGAACGTCTCGCCCTCGTAGACGCCCCAAAGCTTCTTTTGTTCGATGTAACCGCTGTACTGGTCGACGGTCACGCGGCACCAACGGCCATCGCAGGAGTGTAGATCTGCGATCACCCCAGCTTCGACATTGACAATAACGCCCGCGTGCTCGCTGTCGCTTGCCATGATCGGCACCAGCGGCGGCGATGTGCCGGACTTTCGCGCCCACGGCAGAACCAAGGCCGTCCTCCTGCCCGACAGAAGCGATTGCAGAACCCATCCCGTCGCGCCCTCAGCGTCGCGCACCTCACGCCAGGATTCGAATTCCTTGATCACTTCAACCGGCAGACCGGCGCGGCGATAGACCCACCCAGTCGGATAGTCCGTGCCCGGGCCGTTCCTGAGATTGACCCGATCCGACTTGAGGCTGACGAAACGCGGGACCGGCAGACCGCTCCCGACGACCGGAGACGAATCATCGGCCCGTCCGGGACCAGACGCTGAGAGGAAAGCCGCCGTCGCAAGCGCGGCGATAGCCATCGATCGCAGCCGCGCAGGGGACAATCCCGCGCGCT
>CAYYDL010000497.1:0-2770 GCA_964470545.1 uncultured Hyphomicrobium sp.
ATAGACAGCCCGACGATGAATGAGATGCACGATCGTGATCGCCGCGTTGCAGCTGTATGTCGACAGCAGTTTCCAATCGAACGTGTTTCTGAACTCTTCGGGCAGCTTGCCGTCGAGCCGCCGCACGGCCCGCCGCAGGGATTGGATGATCCTGAAATTATCGGTGTTGAGCCGGGTGCGGCTGGAGTAGCGGATCTCTTTCTCGCGTGTCTGAACGTCGAAGAGGGTTTCGGGTATGGTGCCGCGGGCGCTGAAGAGATCAATCTGGAAGATGCACATGTCCGTGCGAGGGGTGCCGCCGTCCAAGATGTACTGCAGCGGCGTATTTGAGACGATACCGCCATCCCAATAGAGCTTGCCGTCGATCTCCACAGGAGGGAAGCCGGGCGGCAATGCGCCCGAAGCCATGATGTGCTCGGGAATGATGTGGTCGGTCGCGCTGTCGAAATATTGCAGGTTGCCGGTCGCGACCTCGACAGCGCCGACGCTGAAGCGCACCTTGCCGGAGTTCAAGAGATCGAAATCGACTAGCTCAAGCAGCGTCTTTCTCAACGGGCTCGTGTCATAGATGCTGATTGCCTGGGGCGTTCCCGGCGGCATCAGCAGCGCGGGCGGATAGCGGGGATCGAAAAATCCCGTTGCGCCAACCGAAGCGACGAGCGCCGCGCTCGTCTCGTTGAAAATTTTCCGCGAGGCGTTGTCTGTCGCGATGGGCGGCAGCAGCAGGTGGCTTGAAACCCGGTCCCAGAATTCTCGGAGGCGCTTCACGCGCCGCTCGGGCGGATTTCCTGCAATAATCGCGGAATTGATTGCGCCGATCGAAATACCGGCAACCCATTCGGGTTCGAGTCCGGCGGCGGTGAGTGCTTCGTAGGCGCCGCCCTGGTATGCGCCGAGTGCGCCTCCACCCTGCAGCACCAGAACGTTTTTCTCAGCGTTTTTTGAAGCGCTGCCGTTGGGCTGGGCCATGATTCAATCACCAAGCTGGGAGTGGCTATGGAGACGACGAAGCTCCCGGCGTCAGAGCGTCGTTTAAGCCCTGTTGCAATGCAGCAGATCGCTGCCGAACGCAAGAGGGTGACGCATCATAATTACTGAGCGCGCCATCCGCCTTTCCAGCACATTTTATTGAATTATCGAATTAGCTTTTTCGGTTCGTTAATGGCCGCCGACCCCAGCCGGGACTGGCGCGGGCTTCTTCATCAGGAGCGTGAAGAGCCCGGCGACGACAAAGAGCAGGGTGAGCACCAGGAACAAATCCGCAAACGACAGTACGTTGGCCTGATTACGCACCATCATCGCGAGCTTCTTCAGGGCTGCCGTGTTGCCATCCGAATGCATCGCGTTCGCGAAGTTCTGCTGCATCATTGCCAACCTTTCCTCGGCAACCTGATGGCCCCAGGCCACCTGCTCGTGCAGACGTGCGAGATGCAAGTCGAGTCGCTTGTTCAGGATGGTGTTGATCATTGCGAGGCCGACGGCGCCGCCGAGATTCCGCGTCAAGTTGAACAAGCCGGAAGCGTTCTTCATCTGGTCGGGCGGGAGTGTGCCGAGTGACAGATTTGTGATGGGAACCATGCACAGCATCAACGACGAGCCGCGCAGTATCTGAGGCACGAGAAGTTCCCAAAAATCCCAATCGGGTGTGATGTAGGAGGCGATATACGTGCCGAGCGCAAAGCCGACAAAGCCGATCAGCATCATGATGCGGGGATCGACGGTGCCCGCCAAGCGTCCGCTGATGGGCGCCGTCATGAACATCGCGATGCCGGTGACGAACATCGTCTGGCCGATCATCAATGAGTCGTAGCCGCGAACCTGGCCGAGATAGACCGGATAGACGTACGTCAAGCCGTAAAGGCCGATGCCCAACGTGAAACTGAAAGCCGAGCCGAACGCGAAGTTGCGATTCTTGAAGGCGCGAAGCTCGACGATGGGGTCGGCGGCTGTCGCGGCGCGCCAGAAAAAGACGATCGCGCCGATGATGGTCAGGACGGTGAACGTCGCGATCGTCTGATCGTCGAGCCAATCGTAGCGCGGGCCTTCCTCGAGCACGTATTCGAGCGAGCCGAGGAACAGCGCCATGCTCAGCAAGCCGATGTAATCGAAGCGATCGAGAAGGGCGTAGTTCGGTTTGTCGAAGTCGACGAGGAAGAAGACGGCCGTCGCGACCAGAATGCCGGGTCCGACATTCACGAGGAACAGCCAGTGCCAGGAATACGTATCGGTCAGATAGCCGCCCACGGTCGGACCGATGGTCGGCGCGAGCGTTGCCACGAGCCCGATGATGGGCGAGACGATGTTCTGCTTTGAGCGCGGGAAGAGGGAGAAGGCCACCGCGAAGACGCTCGGGATCATGCCGCCGCCGATGAAGCCTTGAATGGCCCGGTAGATGATCATCTCATTGATCGTGGTGGCCGTCGCGCAGAGCGCACTCGCTGCCGTGAAGCCGACCGCCGCGGTGAAGAACAACGTGCGCGTCGAGAAAACCCGCGCGAGGAAACCCGAGAGCGGGATCATTACGACCTCGGCTATCAGGTAGGCTGTCTGCACCCACGGAATTTCGTCGGAACTCGCGGAGATTCCCGCCTGGATCTCCTGCAACGAGGCCGAGACGAACTGAATATCGATGATCCCCATGAACAAGCAGAACACCATCGCGATGAAGCCGGCGAGCACCCGCGGCGTAACGCCGATCCACTCGAGCATTCTCGGCTCATCGGCAAATGTAGCGGCGGTATTCATGGCACCAGCGGCCTCTTCAGGAATG
>CAYYDL010000498.1:0-3718 GCA_964470545.1 uncultured Hyphomicrobium sp.
AGCGGCTCGACTACGAAGCGCAGGATCGCGACAGCTTCCTCGATGCGGCGCAGAATGCGCGGCTGGTTGCCTCGGCCGAGCGATACTATCGCGCCATGTTTTACGGCACGGCGGAATCGTGGAACCTGCGCGACCGGCACATGTTCGACACGCTCAACCACCTCATGGCCTGGCGCGGCGAAAAGGCCAAAGCCGTTGTGTGGGCGCACAACTCACATGTCGGCAATGCCGCGGCGACCGACATGGGAGAGGCTCGCGACGAAATCAACATCGGGCAGCTCTGTCGCGAAAAATTCGGCGATGACGCGGCTCTGATCGGCTTCGGCACCGATCGCGGCACCGTCGCCGCGGCGGATGACTGGGATGGCCCCATGAAGGTCAAGACCGTGCGTCCGGCCCACAAGGAAAGCTACGAGTATTTGTGCCGAGAGGCCGATATTCGACGCTTTCTGCTCGACTTGCGAAAGGGCGGGCACGAAAACCTGCGTTCGGCTTTGATGCGGGCGCGTCTGGAACGGGCGATCGGCGTGATTTATCGGCCCGAGACGGAGCTCGCGAGCCATTATTTCGACGCCCTTTTACCGGAGCAATTTGACGGTTACGTCTGGTTTGAGGAGACGCGAGCCGTCAAGCCGCTGCCGGCCGAGCCTCAGTCGGGGCTGCCGGAGACATATCCGTTCGGATTGTAGCGACCAGGGTCGGCCGGCCGTGAACGAAGCGCGGAAATTGCTATCGAAGGGCGCTAAATGCAGAACGCCGCCCGTGTGAACGGGCGGCGTTCGCGCAGACGCGCCGTCTGGGGACTAGTGGGACATGAACGTCGGCACAGTCATCGCGGACAGAACACCGCGCGTCGCACCACCGAGAATGAACTCACGCAGCCGGGAATGGCCGTATCCACCCATGACGATCAGATCGCTCGAGCGATCCGCCGCATAGGACAGGATACTGTTCGGCACATCGACATCGGGTGAGACGAGCCGCTGCAGGTCGACCTTGAACCCGTGGCGCGCCAGGTGATGGGCAATGTCCGCGCCGGGAATTTCCTCGCGATTGTCATCCCGTGTTGCGATCGTGACGACGTCGATATTGCCGGCCCGTTCAAGGATCGGGAAAGCGTCAGCAATTGCGCGAGCCGCGCTGCGGCTACCGTCCCAGCATAGCAGGACGCGATCCGGCGCAAACGGCGCGGACTGAATGAAGGGCACGACGAGAACCGGCCTGCCTGTGTCAAAGAGAGCCGCCTCGAGAATGAGATCGTCCGGAAAATAGCTTTCCGGCTTGCCCTGACCAACGATAGACAGATCGTGCCGCCGTGCAATGCGGGCAAAGGCATCCCCCGCACCGGCGGGGCTCGATTCGACTATTCTCGTCTCTGCCGAGAGAGCGTTCTTGCGCGCCGCCTCTTCGAATTCGGCGGCCGCCACCTTGGCCGCCGCCTCATTCGCGAGACGCTGCTTGGCTATGATCGATGCCGCATAGGTGTCGAAGACAGTACCGGGCGACAGCGGGTCGTACGCCATCGCCACCCCGGTGAGGTGAGCCTCGAAAGCCATCGCGACCGAAATGGCATAGTCCCGGGTTGCATCGGGGCCGCCTGCAACGCCGAGATTGGTGACAATGTCCTTGATCATGTCCGGCTCCTTCAAACACGGTTTCAAAACTCAATTACTGTGCCCGTCCGGAGCCTCCAGGGCTTTGAGGCAGATCAAGAGCCATCCACATTCGATTCTAGGGATCGCGAGGCAGGAACGGCCTGGGGAGCGTCCCCGGCGATCGTCCCATCGATGAGATGGACGCGACGGTCCATCCGTTCGGCGAGTCCAACGTCGTGGGTCACCGCGACGACCGTCTTGTGATCGCGATCGACGAGCTCGCGAAGAATGACAAACACCTGTTCGCTGGCGCGCGAATCGAGCGACCCGGTCGGCTCGTCTGCCAGGATGATCGGTGGATCGTTTGCCAGCGCTCGAGCCACGGCAACGCGTTGGCGTTGGCCCCCCGAAAGTTGATCCGGCCGCTTGTCGATGTGGTCGGCCAGGCCGAACGACGACAACAGCACGCCCGCCCGATCACGCATCGCGGAATGAGACAAGTTCCCAAGGGCCCGCATCGGCAGCAGCACGTTTTCGCGGGCCGTGAACTCGGGCAGCAGGAAATGAAATTGGAAGACAAAACCCAGCGTCGACAAGCGAACCCAAGCGCGCTCGCTTTCCTCCATGTGCGACGTCGCCTTGCCGTGAATGAGAACATCACCCTCGGTCGGCAGGTCAAGCAGTCCCAGCAAATACAACAGCGACGACTTGCCGGAACCCGACGGTCCGGTGATGGCAACGAATTCCTGCTCATGGATTGCGAGGTCGACATTGTGGACCAGCGTGACAGGCACGATCCCGGGCAGGATGCGCGTCACGTTGCGGGCTTCGATGAGCGCGGTTGCGTCGCTCATGTTGCCCCCCGAATGATATCGACCGGGTGCACCTTCGCAGCCTTGCGGGCGGGCGCATAACCAGCCGAAACCGATGAAAGAAGGGCGACGCTGGAGGCAACCAGATAATGCCACACGCTATAGACCAGGGGGAGATGGTTGGAGTCGAGGAAAGGACTCTTGATCTCGATCGCACCGAGTCCCAGGCACAGCACGTATCCGAGCGCGAAGCCGCAGAGCGCGCCGGCAAGCCCGATCATGAGGGCTTCGATCACAAAAATCGAACGAACGGTCCGTTCCGTTAGCCCGAGCGATTTCAGGATGGCGATATCGCGCGCCTTTTCGTACGTGATCGTCGAGATGATGTTGTAGGTGCCAAAACTTGCGACCAGCAGGATCGCGCCCACAACCGTGTACATGATGACGTTGCGAATGACGAAACTGCTGAGCAAATCCTCCTGCGATTCCTGCCAGGAGACGGATTTGTAACCGGTCTCGCGCTCGATACGGGCGGCCACGTCTTGCGCTTTCATCGGATCTGCAAGACGCACGCGCAGCTCGTTCACGAGGCCGGTCTGCCGCCCCAGGATTTGGCCCGTTTTCATCAGAACGTAGGCGGTGGTCTCATCAATCGGCTGAACTCCGGAGTGCGATAGCCCGACCACCTGGGCACTGATGCGCGCACCTTCGGCCGTCTGTACCGTGATGTTGGCGCCGGGCTGAGCTCCAATTTTTTCCGCCAGCCTGTTGCCCAGGATGATCGCGTTGGTGGCGCGATAGAGCGACGCAAGGCTGCCTTCGCGCATCTGAGTGGGAAGCGTCGATACTTTCGGCTCCCGCCGTGGATCGATCCCGATCACGCTCGCCGCCACATCGCGTGAGGCATAACGGATGATCCCCTTGATTTGGACCGACGGCGCCACCGCTCCCGGTAGCCACCCTTCCAGCGCGGCGATCGTCGCCAGCGGGTTCTTGACGCCGGGACGGCGCGCCTGCGGCGTCAAATTGTAGATTTGCACCGCGGCGAACAGACGCTCGGCCGGTTGCGGCGGCGGAGAACGACGCTCGTCCGATACGCGGATGTGCGGTATGGTGTCGACCAGACGACGGATGAAGTCGTCCTGCGATCCCTGCATCAGCGACGCCATCATGATCGAGAAGCCGACCCCGGTCGCGACGCCGGCGACCGCCACCACGGTTTGCCGCGCGCGAGAGCGCACGTGAGTCAGCGCCACATCGAGGACGAGATTCATGGTGGGCTCGTGGACGACTGCGCGATCCTTACCGACT
>CAYYDL010000499.1:0-3845 GCA_964470545.1 uncultured Hyphomicrobium sp.
GCGTGAATGGGGGGATGGTTTGGACCAGTGCTCGGGGCCGAGCCCTCCGTCGTTCTGTTTTCGGGCGCGATTCGAGGCCCTAGGACAATAAATGTCAGGCATGTTAGAAAATTATTCTTATGTTTGGGGTGGAATGCCGCAGGCTAGTAGAAAATTGTTCCAATATCGCCTATAGAAGGGCCTGCGCACTTGGCTGACCGTTTTGGGGATTCGGAGCGCGCTTCGGCAGCGCACCAGATGCCGGGCCAGGCCTGATGAGGAGACCTTTAGTGACCGCGACCCCTTTGCTTCCGCGCAACGCTCCGTTTTTGCCGGAAGAGATCGAGATGCTGAACAAGGTGGTTGCGCGGACAACTCCGCAGCAGCGCTCATGGCTCGCGGGTTTCTTTGCGGGCTTTGAGGCAGCACAGGCCGGAGGGTTGTCCCAAGCCGTGCCGGCAGCGAAGCCGCGTGCGCCCTTGGCGATCCTCTATGCCAGCGAAAGCGGGAATTCGGAAGCGCTCGCGAACAAGGCTAAGAAAGCCGCTCAGAAACACGGCCTCGACGCCAAGGTCTTCGACATGGCGGATGCCGACATGGCGCTGCTCGCGAAGGCGAAGAATATCGTCGTTTTTGCAGCGACGTGGGGTGAGGGCGATCCGCCGTCGCGCGCTGCCGACTTTTATCAGACGCTGATGAGTGACGCGGCGCCGCGCATCGATGGCGTCCGCTTCGCGGTTCTGGCGCTTGGTGATACGGCTTACGCACAGTTCTGCGCTGTCGGCCGGGCGATCGACGCGCGACTTGAAGAACTCGGCGGCGTGCGGGCTTTCGAGCGGGTCGATCTTGATCTCGACTATGTGAAACAGGCGGCCGACTGGACGGAGGGCGCGCTTGCCAAGCTCGCACCGGAAGATACGCAGGGTGGCGGCACCGTTGTGCATGTCGATTTCGGCGGCGCTCTTCTGCCGCATGTCGAGGACGACGAGCCGAAATATACCGCAGAGCATCCGCTCGAGGCGGAGATCTCGGCGCTCGTCAATCTGAATGGTACAGGCTCGACGCGCGAAACTTGGCATGCAGAGTTCACCTTCGACGATCCGGCGTTCACCTATCAGCCAGGCGATGCAATCGGGATGTATCCCGAGAACGATCCGCTGCTCGTCGATGAGGTGTTGCGTGCGGTCGGACTCGGTTCCGACGCGGCGCTTCTGCTGAAGCTGCAGAAGTCCTACGACGTGACAACGCTTTCCCGCTCGTTCGTCGAGAGCTATGCGAAGCTCACCGGGCGGGAGGATGCGAAAGCCCTTCTCGAAGGCGAAGCCTATCCGACGTTCGCGTCCGACCGTCAGCTTATCGACTTCCTCCTGGCTTATCCGGAAAAGCTTACCGCAGAACAATTGACGGGGCTTTTGCGTCCGCTGCCGGGCCGGCTCTATTCGGTCGCTTCGAGCCTCAAAGCCCATCCGGGCGAAGCGCATCTCCTCGTCGGTGCAGTGCGCTGGGAATCGCATGGGCGCGTGCGCAAGGGGGTGTCGTCGACGTTCCTCGGCGAGCGGCGTAAGGTTGGGCAGACGGCGCGGCTCTACGTGAAGCCGAACCGGCATTATCGTCTGCCACCGGACGGGCACACGCCGATCATCATGATTGGAGCCGGAACCGGCATCGCACCCTATCGTGCCTTCGTCGAGGAGCGCGTGGCGGATGGTGCGAAGGGTAAAAGCTGGCTGTTCTTCGGCGAGCGGAACTTCACCAACGACTTTCTGTATCAGCTCGAATGGCAGGACTATCTGTCGTCGGGAGATCTCACGCGGATCGACGTGGCATTCTCGCGCGACCAGCCGGAAAAGATCTACGTCCAGCATCGGCTCTGGGAGCGACGTGAAGACTTACGCGCGTGGCTCGAAGAGGGCGCGCACATCTATGTCTGCGGCGATGAAAAGGGCATGGCGAAAGACGTGGATCGGACGCTCGTCAAGATCCTTGCCGAGCCGCTGAAGGGCGATGTCGAAGCCGGCCGCGCGAAGCTCAAGGAGCTGACGAAAGCGGGTCGCTATCAACGCGACGTGTATTGATCTAATTTCCCTCTCCTCGTTCTTCACGGGGAGAGGGTTAGGGTGAGGGGCTGCGATCTCGCTCCCCTGGGGTTGCCGCCCCTCACCCCGACCCTCTCCCTATCGCAAGGGCGATGGAGGAGAGGGGGAAATGCCGGGAAAAATGGAAATGACCGATAAGCGCTCGAAGAACGAGTTCATCAAGGAGCAGAGTCATCAGCTGCGCGGCACGCTGGCCGAGGGCTTGAGCAAGGTTGAAACCGGTGCGATCGCCGAAGACGACCAGCAGCTGATCAAATTCCATGGCTCCTATATTCAGGATGACCGTGACGTTCGCGGGGAGCGAAGCAAAAAGAAGCTCGAGAAGGCCTATGCCTTCATGATCCGGCTGCGCATTCCGGGCGGTTTTCTCGGTGCGAAGCAATGGATCGGGCTCGACAACATCGCGAGCACCTATGCCAACGGCTCGATGCGGCTGACGACGCGGGAGACATTCCAGTTCCACGGCGTCATCAAGTCGAATCTCAAGCGCACGATGCAGGCGTTTCACGATATCTGCCTCGATACGCTTGCAGCGTGCGGCGACGTCAATCGCAACGTCATGACGGCGGCAAATCCCGATCTCTCGAAGGCGCATCGTCAAGCCTATGATCTCGGCAAGGCGATCAGTCAGCATTTGCTGCCGAAGACCGGTGCTTACCATGAGATCTGGCTCGACGGCGAAAAGGTCGAGGACAGGTCCGGTCCTGCGAAGACCGATGAAGAGCCGATCTACGGCGTCCATTATCTGCCGCGGAAGTTCAAGGTCGTCGTGGCCGTTCCGCCCGACAACGACGTCGATATCTATGCGCACGACCTGGGCTTCATCGCCATCGTCGAGAACGGCGAGGTCATCGGTTGGAACGTCACGGTCGGCGGCGGTATGGGCATGACGCACGGCGACACGAACACCTTCCCGCGCACGGCGGATCTTTTAGGTTTCGTTACGCCGGGGCAGGCGGTGACGCTTGCCGAAAAGGTCGTCACGGTTCAGCGCGACTGGGGCAACCGCGAGAACCGCGCGCGTGCGCGTCTCAAGTATACGATCGAGGATCGCGGGCTCGATAACTTCCGCGAAGAGGTCGAGAAGCGCGCAGGCTTCAGGCTCGGCAAGCCGAAACCGTTCACGTTTATGAGCACCGGCGACAAGATCGGCTGGCGGCAGACGATCGACGGCAAGAAGGGCACGGACAAGCCGTGGCACTTGACACTCTTTGTCGAGAACGGCCGTATTAAGGACCGTCCCGGATATGCCCTGCGCACGGCATTGCGCGAGATCGCCGATCTCGGTATCTGCCATTTTGTCTGCACGGCGAACCAGAACGTCATTCTCGCGAATGTTCCGGCGAAGTCGAAAGCAAAGATCGAGAGCATTCTCAAGACACACGGCGTCTCGCTCGATGTGTCCTCGGGCCTGCGTCGCAACGCGATGGCGTGCGTCGCCTTGCCGACATGCGGCTTGGCATTGGCCGAAAGCGAGCGCTTCCTTCCGGATCTCGTAACGGCACTGGAAGAGAGCCTTGATCGCGCGGGTCTCAAGGACGACGATATCGTCATCCGCATGACGGGTTGCCCGAACGGCTGCGCGCGGCCGTATCTTGCCGAGATCGGTTTGGTCGGGCGCAATCCCGGCCTTTACAACCTGTACCTCGGGGCGGCGTTCAACGGGTCGCGGCTGTCGAAACTTTACGCGCAGGACGTCGACAAACAGCGGATCGTTTCGCTTCTGGAACCGATCTTCATCAACTATGCCAAGACGCGGAACGAGGGCGA
>CAYYDL010000500.1:0-5344 GCA_964470545.1 uncultured Hyphomicrobium sp.
CCATCGTTGGTGTTCCCGCAAAAGGCTTTTCCTCGGGCGACGCTATGTCCCTCATGGAGCAAGTCGCGGCGAAAACGCTTCCTCCCGGCGTCGGCTATTCATGGACGGCGCTCTCCTATCAGGAAAAAATTGTCGGCGGCCAGATCTACTTCGTGTTCGCGCTCGCCATGCTGCTCGTCTACCTGGTTCTCGCCGGGCAGTATGAAAGCTGGTACTCGCCGCTTTCTGTGTTGTTCGCCGTGCCGCTGTCGCTTGTCGGGCCGGTGTCGGTCATGCTTGGACTTGGTATCGACATCAACCTCTATGTTCAGATCGGCTTGGTGCTGCTGATCGCCCTTTCAGCCAAGAACGCGATCCTGATCGTCGAGGTCGCGCGTGAGCTTCGCGCCGAGGGAAAAGCGATCGCGGAAGCCGCCCTCGAAGCGGCGCTTGCGCGCTTCAGACCGATCCTGATGACGTCGTTTGCCTTCATTCTCGGCGTCGCTCCGCTGGTTTTCGCAACCGGCGCGGGCGCTTCGGCGCGGAAATCGATCGGTATCACGGTTTTCAGCGGCATGCTGGCCTCGACGTTGCTGGCAGTTCTCTTCGTGCCCTCGATGTTCGTTGTTGTTCAGCGATTTGAGGAGTGGCGGGCGTCGCGGAAAGCACCGAGGACAGCAGCGGAGGGCGCGCCGCCGCGCGGCTGATCCGCCGTTCCGTGCTCGCGCCTTATTGCTGAATGATGCTCCCCAGAGCATCGCGACTGAGTAATCCCTTTCTGGCTCGCGGCGGCCAAGCGCGGCAGATGCGCGGGATGGCTATCGCGGTCGCGAAAGACGGAGTAAAACGCTAAGGGCACTGAATTCCGAGGGTGTTATGGCCAAGTGGCGTCGGCGTAGCCAAGCGAGCGAGCCTGTCGAGCGGGGTTCAGAGACATTCGATGTCGCGCGGTTCTTGAAGCTTTGCGGGATGCTCGGTTCTCCCAACGACGGTGAACGTGCATCGGCGGCGGCGAAGGCGACGGAAATGCTGAAGGCTGCGAACCTGACTTGGTCGGATGCGATCAAGGATGCCAAAGCTCTCCATGATCACATCGCACTCGGGAGCGCGCGGGAAGAGGAAGTTCGCGCCCATCGGTTCTGGAAAACACGGGGACCGGCCGAACGGGCGGGAGCCTGAGATGGCTTGGCCTGCGTGACAGCTTTGCCGCTTATCTTTCGGCTTCAAATCCCTTGATCGCCCAGGCCGCGGCGTACCCGAACAACCATAGCGCGACCGGGGGCGCGAAGAGGAGAATCGGGACCTCGATGAAATCGCCTCTTGTGCTGAGGCTGCCTTGCACGCCTTCAAGCAGAAGGTAGATGGTCCAGCCCATGATCCAACCAGCCGACACGAGAATCCAGACGCGGAAGAGACCGCGCTTCCAATTCAGGGGCGCGGACACGGGCTCCGCTCTCAGATCGTTGGCGGGCCGGCGCGGAATTCCAAAATTCGTCATCTGACCCTCCAGGCTCGAAAGAGGGCAGATCGGTCTACACTGCGCTTCATCAGCATTTCTGGCCACTCTTTTGATCGCTTCAGAGAGAACCCCTTGCGGGCTGGCGGACCTTAACATGGCACCGCGCCTCACGCACGACCCTTCCGGGAGGCTATGAGCCTCAGCATGGGCAAAGTGATTGTGTCGCCGCAATGGCCGCGTGCAGTTGCGATGATAATACTCAGTCGATGCGGCGGTATTCAATCAACGTACGGAGAACAGCCTCCATGCCGAAACTGACGTCATTTGCGGTGCTGGATCTCGGAAAACATCTGCTTGGCTTCTATGATGGGCGGATACCGGGCGTACGCTATCATTCAGATGCGCCGAATTGGCTTGATGACGGCGGCTTTGCGCTGGGCATCTGCAGCTATGCGATTGTCGATGGTACGTCCTCGGTCGTTTACGACACGCATCTTTCGATCGCTCATGCCCGAGCCATTCGCAGCGAGCTTGAGCGGCGCGGCGTGCGAACCATTCGGGTCGTGCTGAGCCACTGGCATCTCGATCACGTGGCGGGTAATGCCGCCTTTGGCGATTGCGAGATCATCGCATGTGCGGAGACCGCCCGGCTGCTTTCCGAGAAGCAGGTGGCAATAGAGACGGGGGCGGTCGATGGGCCGCCTGCCATTTCGCCGCTCGTTCTGCCGACCACCGTTTTCGAGGGCGAGCACGAACTTTTATGTGGGGACGTCGTGATTTCGTTGCGACCGCTCGACATTCACAGCCGCGACGGGGTTGCCGCGTATCTGCCCGGTGACGGGACTTTGCTCGCGGGCGACACGCTTGAAGATACGGTCACGTATGTCGACGAAGCGGATCGCCTGACGCAGCATCTGGTGGATCTCGACCGGATGGCCACTTGGGATTTTGCGCGCATCCTTCCCAACCACGGTGAGAAAGCGCGCATCGTGGGGCGTGGCTATCATCGCGGCCTTATCGACGCGACACGAGTCTACATCGAGCGACTGCTTCGGGTAGGGGATGACGAGCGTCTGGCGTCGCTCGCGCTTTCGGAATTCATTCCGGAGCCGCTGGCCAACGGCTCGATCACGCTATTCGAGCCATATGAGGCGGTTCACCGGGGGAACGTTGCGAAAGTCCTGGCGGTTCGTCATGCGCCGGCGGACTGAGCCGACGCCCTGATCAGTCGGGGCTCAGTCGGTCTATGAAGCGATCGGCGCGCCGTTGCCGGAACTCACTCCTGAATGAGCGGTTATACCATCATGAGCGAGGAATTGCCCAGAGACGCGCGGGATGCGTACATTTTTTCAGACGAGAGCCGCCGCGTGTTTGCCGTGAGCTTGGATCGCGAGGGCCGGAATCTCCCAAATGCGAAGGCCGGGAATTGGAAATTCTGCGAAGAGTTTCCTTTGGGCGTTCGTGAAGTAATGCCCTACGGAATCGATCCCGAACCCGTTTTGAGAGGCCTCGCGGCTCATGGCTATTTCGTTTGGCCCGCGGATGTCATTCTTCCATTTGGTACGTCTCAATAATTCTATGTCGTCGCGACAAAACAGAGAGTGGGACATAAATCCCCGCCCTACCTGATTTGCATGCGTGCACGCATTATTTCAACGGCGCGGCTTCCGCGTATGCCGGTCCATTCAGCAAGAAATTCAAACGGAACGTGACCGTTTGAATCGCATCCGGATCGATGCGCGCCTGATAGCTTGCTGGAATGGTCGCCGGACCGATCGTCAATGGGGCGTTGAAGGAATAAGTCTCGGCGCCAAGATCGATATAATTGTATTCGACGCCGACCGTCAGATTCGGAAAGATCATGCGCTCGACACCCCCGCCGATACTCCAGCCATCGTAGCGTTTGTTGTCACTCGCCGATGTGCTGACCGGAGCGGTTGCGCAGAGGAGGAGACACCCCGTGACATCTCCGGCAATATTGCTGTGCGCCGTGATGTTGGCTCCGGCATAACCGCCGCGCACGTAGGCCATCCAATCACCGAATGTGTAGCCGATCTTGCCGCTGACCATAAATAGATTGTCGATACGGGTATCGAGCGTCTGTATCCCGTCGCCGGCGGTGCCGAAACAGAGGCGCCCACCCGGTCCGCAGCCAATATTGTCGAACGACCAATCGGACTTGGATTTGTCATCCATGCCCGTTGCGTCAAGCGTTCCTTCGACGCCAAGCACCCAGCGGCCGAACTGGTGCTGAAAACCGACTTGGCCGCCAACGACATATCCGTTGAGATGATTGTTTTGGTTCGGTGCGAGTCCGACGCCGTTGACCAATAAATCGTTCGCGGGCCCGAAATCGTAGGCCGATCCGATATCCGACCAGCCATATCCTGCATTCAAGCCGACATAAGCAGCACTCCACTTGCCGGAGTCGACTGTTACGCCGTCAATATCGCCAGCAATGGCTGCTGATGTCCCGAAAAGAAATGAGGAAACGATTGCGCTGCGCGCAATCAGGGTACGCATGAACATAACTTACCCCCACTCAACGCAACTCACGCTACTCAGCGAACAACACGCATTATCAGTGGCACAACTCGCGCACAATTTCTGTTCACAACATTCCGGATCTTGCCCATTCGGCGATCACTGTTGTGGTGCGGCTACATATTGCTTTGCGACAAGAAATCTATTCGTTCTTACGCGGTCGCTCTGAACTTCGCTCACTTCCGACGGAAACGGAAATCGCAAGAGCGTTCGGAATTCCGGCTGTTCTGCCGTCTGATGAAGTTGCTGAAATCGGACGCTGCATTGGCGCACGTGAAATTCAAGGAATAAAGTTCTGGGCGCGGAGGATTCAAGGCTTATAGCTCGCCGGTTCCTCTTTTCCTTGCTCGTGCTCGCCGGGTACGGTGCCCGCGAATTGCGACAGCCAATTCGACAGCCGGTCCATATAAAGGAAGATCACCGGCGTGGTGAAGAGCGTCAGGACTTGGCTGACAGCGAGGCCGCCGACCATGGCAAAGCCGAGAGGCTGACGAATTTCGGCGCCGGTTCCGGTGCCAAGCATCAGCGGCACGCCACCGAGAAGTGCGGCGAGGGTCGTCATCAGGATCGGGCGGAAGCGGAGGAGTGACGCCTTGCGTATCGCGTCTTTCGTCGACAGATGTTCATTGCGCTCGGCATGGATTGCGAAATCGACGAGCATGATGCCGTTCTTCTTCACGATGCCGATGAGCAGGATGACACCGATCATCGCGACGAGACTGAAGTCGTATCCGAAGATCATCAACATCGCGAGCGCACCGGCGCCAGCCGACGGCAACGTCGAAAGAATGGTGATCGGGTGGATGTAGCTTTCATAGAGGACGCCGAGGATCAGATAGACGACGAAAAGCGCGGCCGCGATCAAGAGCGGGACGGTCGTCAAAGAAGCTTGGAACGCTTGCGCATTGCCCTGGAACGATGTCTGCAGCGAAGCAGGGAGACCCAACTGGCGTTCCGCGGCTTTGATGTCGTTCGTGGCCGTGCCGAGCGATGCGCCTGGCGCGAGATTGAAGCTGATCGTCACTGCGGGGAATTGACCTTGGTGGCTGATCGAGAGTGGCTGGGTTTTCCGTGTTGTCCAACTCGCGAACGTTGCCAGCGGAACAAGACCACCCGTCACCGGCGAACGGATATAAAGCTTATCGAGACTTTGCGGGTCGGCCTGAATGCTCGGCAAAACTTCCATCACGACATGATAGCTATTCTGTTGGGTGAAGAACTGCGCGACCTGCCGCTGGCCGAATGCGTCGTAAAGCGTATCGTCGATCTCTTGCGGCGTGAGGCCATATCGTGAAGCCTGATCGCGATTGATGTCGACTGTCAGCGTCATGCCTGCACTCTGCTGATCGCTGGCGACGTCAC
>CAYYDL010000501.1:0-5480 GCA_964470545.1 uncultured Hyphomicrobium sp.
CGCCACTGGTTGCGGCGCTCTGGTTGAAGCTCGGCAGTCAGCAGCCTTCGTCGCCCGTCAAGTTCGGACTGGGGCTCGTCTTTCTCGCGGCATCGTTCCTGCTGATGGTTCCCGCCGCCAATTATGCCGCTGACGGGCGTGTCTCACCGTTTTGGCTGCTTGGCCTCTATTTCCTCTTCACAGTCGGCGAGCTGATGCTGAGCCCAGTGGGGCTCTCGACCATGACGCGGATCGCACCGCAGAGGATGTCCGGCCAGGTCCTCGGATTGTGGTTTCTTGCCACCGCGTTCGGCGACAAGCTCGCTGGCGATATCGGCGGTGCATTTACGACATCCGATCCGGACGCGCTGGCGCTATCGTTTCTGGCGCAAGCGGGACTCGTCGGGGTTGCCGCAGCACTGATGTTTGCGGTTGCACCGATCGTGAGGCGTCTCTCCGAGGGCGAAAGTTAAGCAATTTGAGGTTGCCGTTCTCTTTGCGCGTCGGGCGGGAAGGTCTGTCGCCTTGACACCCGCACCCAGCCATGGCGAATGTCGCGCGTGAAACGGCGACGGCCGCACGCTTCAGTTGCACAGTCAGGAAAGCCAAAGCTCAGTGAACGCTACCACCGCACTGCGTACGTATCTCGACTTCGAGAAACCCGTTCTCGAACTCGAAAACAAGGTTGCCGAACTGAAGGCCCTCCAGGCGGAGGGCAAGGGGCCGCATATTGCGGATGAAATCACCAAGCTCGAGCAGAAGGCGAAGGCGGCACTCGCCGACACGTATGCCAAGCTGACGCCGTGGCAAAAGACGCTCGTCGCCCGACATCCCGAACGTCCGCACGCACTCGATTTCATCGGTGGTCTCGTTGAAGACTTCACGCCGCTCGCCGGCGATCGCTATTTCGCAGAGGATGAAGCCATCGTCGGCGGCATCGGAAAATTCCGGAACCGTTCCGTCGTGGTTCTAGGCCATGAGAAGGGTGCTGATACCGAGCAGCGCATCAAGCACAACTTCGGCATGGCGCGTCCCGAGGGATACCGCAAGGCCGTGCGGCTGATGGAGCTTGCGGACAGGTTCCATCTGCCGATCATTACATTTGTCGATACGCCCGGCGCCTATCCAGGTATCGGGGCAGAAGAGCGCGGGCAAGCAGAAGCCATCGCGCGCTCGACCGAGTGCTGCCTCAGACTTGGCGTGCCGATCGTTGCCGTCATCGTCGGAGAGGGGGGGTCTGGCGGGGCCATCGCCATCGCAACGGCAAACCGGATCCTGATGCTCGAACACGCAATCTATTCGGTGATCTCTCCGGAGGGCGCCGCGTCCATCATCTGGCGCGACAGCAACAAAAAGGAAGAAGCCGCTACGAATATGAAGATCACGGCCCAGGATCTCGATCAGCTTGGCGTCATCGACGAAATCGTCAAAGAGCCGACAGGCGGCGCGCACCGCGACCGCGAATCGGTGATTATTGCGACCGGCAACGCGATCGCCCGGATGCTTTCGGAGTTCGACGGCAAATCGGCCGATGAGATCCGGGCCCAACGTCATGAGCGCTTTTTGTCCATCGGCCGATGAAGCGCTGAGGCCTTTCAGCCACGGTGATGCCGTGGCCCACCGGGCGCCGCAATTCGACACGATAGTTGAGTTGACTGAGCATTATGGGAATCTCAGTCATCATTTGCGTTAATTGTGCAATTCGTCCGCCAACCCGCGGTACGGGAACAGCTATTCGAGACGGGAACTGCGTATTGGTGGGGACCAACACGAACGCGGCGCTCAGGACGTTTGTCCGAATCGCGATTTTGCTCGCTGCGGCGGTGGTTGCGGGGTGCTCGAACACGCCGACCATTCCGCCGCCCTCGGAAGTTCCGTTGTCAAAGGAAACTCTTGCGCTGCTTGCCAAGAAAGGCATGCAGCCTGGCGCACCCGTATTCGTGCGGATTTTCAAGGAAGAATCCGAACTTGAGATCTGGAAGCAGCGCGACGACGGACGCTTCTACCATTTCAAGACCTACCCCATCTGCAATTGGTCGGGCGACGTCGGGCCAAAGCAGAGCTACGGTGACCGGCAGGCGCCGGAGGGCTTCTATACGATTACGCCCGCTCTGATGAACCCGAATTCCAAGTATTATCTCTCATTCAACCTCGGCTATCCCAACGCCTTCGACCGATCCTGGGGCCGCACGGGGGATTCGGTGATGGTGCATGGAAGTTGCCGCTCAGCAGGGTGCTATGCGATGACAGATGCCCTGATGGAAGAAATTTATGGCCTGACGCGAGAATCGCTGAAGGCAGGACAGCCGAGCTTCCAGCTCCACGCCTATCCGTTCCGGATGACGGACGCCCGCATGGCCCGGGAGAAGCACAATAAATGGTACGGCTTCTGGAAGACACTGAAGCAGGGGTATGACTATTTCGAAAAATATCGCATTCCACCGAGCATCACGGTTTGCGAACGGCGCTATGTCGTCAATGCCGTGGCGCGCAGCCGTCCTGATCCGGCAGGGCCTTGTCCGTCCCTCGAACGGCCTACAGTCACAGCCTTTCATCCGCTGCCGGAGCCCGGCGGTATCGATGTCGCAACCGGCAACAAGCTGAAAGGCATCACAAACCCCGACAATGAGCCGACGCTTGCCGACATCAAGAAGGCGAAAGAGCAGCAGAGCGCTCAATCGATTTGGCATCTACCGTCGCTCGCTTCGCAACCTGCCGCCGCCGCGTCGCCGGTTGCAAACGCGAACTGAGCCCAATCGGGGCGTCCGATGAGAAACAAAGACGCTAGGCAAGCCGCATTTCGTCGTCCTGGCCGGCGCTTCGCCCTAAAAGTTGCGCTTCTCAGTACGGGGTTGCTGACGATTGCCGCGGCCACATTCTTACTCATGCCGATCTGGCTGCCAAAACTGCCGGGTGGCGATAAAGCTCTGATCAAATATGAGCGAAGCCAGCGACTGATGCGGTGGAGCTTTGGCCTGCCGATGCCGGGCGAGCCCGACTTGGCGAGGCTTCCTCAGCGCCTTGCATCCGCCGGGGTCCACGAAGGCTCACCGATCCTGATCCGAATTTACAAAAGCGAATTCGAGCTAGAGCTTTGGATGCAGCGGGACGGCATCTTTCATCGCTTCGCAACCTACCCGATCTGCCGCTGGTCGGGCGCGCTCGGTCCGAAGCTCAAGCAGGGCGACAGGCAGGCACCGGAAGGGTTCTACACGGTCGATTCGACGGCGCTCAATCCGAACAGCCGATGGTATCGCTCGTTCAATCTCGGCTTTCCCAATGCTTTCGACCGTGCCCACGGGCGGACCGGATCATTCATTATGGTCCACGGAGGCTGCGGATCGATCGGCTGCTTCGCGATGACAAATGCGCAAATGCATGAAATCTGGCAGCTCGTGACCGCCGCCTTGCAGGGTGGGCAGGCCCGCTTTCAAGTTCAGGTCTATCCGTTCCGAATGTCGGCGGAGCGCCTCGCGAAATACGGCGAAAGTCCCCACGTGGCGTTTTGGAAAAACCTGAAACAGGGAAGCGACCTTTTCGAAACGAGCGGAGTGCCCCCGAAGGTCAACGTATGCAAGGGGCAGTATCGGTTTGAGCCGGGTGAGCGAGGCTCCACGGGTTCCGATCCGATCGACGACAAATGTGCAAGCGAGGCCGCCAAACTCTAGCTGTTCAAAGTCGCGCTTCTCCGGCCGAGTGTTGGCAAAAAGTCACTTAGGATTGCGCCGGGGCGGCGATAATGTATCCGTCGCGGAATAGCACGGTTCTCGGTCACTTATCCCATGTCGTGGTTCGATTTATCGCGTCTCAGGTTTGTCGCGGCGACGCTTCTCTGCTTCGTCGCTCTTGGACACGCGCAGGCGCTGACAATCGAACTCAAAGATGTTGCTGCCGATCGCCTCGAGCGACAGCGGGCAGCGGCCACTGGGGCTTTGCCCTTGCCGGGGACACCCAACGTCGCGGTGCTTCAGGAGCGGCTCCGAGACAAAGGTGTCACGCTCGCATCACCGATCGTAATCCGCATTTTCAAATCCGAATCGGAGCTTGAGATCTGGAAGGAGAGGGATGGCGCGTTCGTTCTTTTCGCGACCTATCCGATCTGCCACTGGTCAGGGACGCTTGGGCCGAAACTCCGCGACGGCGACCGCCAAGCGCCCGAAGGCTTTTATACTGTCACGCGTGCACAGGCTCGCCACGTCGGACGTTGGCCGGTTTCAATCGATATCGGCTATCCGAACATTCTCGATCAATCACAGGCGCGGACGGGCTCAGATATTCTCATTCACGGCGGATGCTCTTCAGTCGGATGCTTCGCGATGACCAACCCAGTGTCAGAAGAAATCCATCAACTGACGATTGCCGCCATCGACGCGGGGGAAGAACTGGTGCCCGTGTACGTTCTGCCGTTTCGAATGAGGGACGAAAACATGATCGCGCAGGCCGATTCGCCGTGGAAGCCGTTCTGGAACAACCTCAAGGAGGGCTACGACCTCTTCGAACGGACAAAACGACCGCCAAACATCGGCGTTTGCAGCGGGCGGTATATCTTCAATGAAACGCGCCCCGGCGAACTTCCGGGAGCACTTGACGCCTGCGGTCCGACGATCGCGTCCATCCACGAGCAGGATCAGTGGCTGAGCAACGTGCCGCCGCCGACAATGGATCTTCCCAAGCTCCCAGCGCAAACGGCCGATTCAAAAACTCCTGCCATTCCGCAAATCCAAACCAGTCTCGAGAGCGAAACACCGCCCCCGATGTTCTCGTGGCCTCTGATCCGCTAATTGAAGCGGCGCAGTGCCTTGGTGCCAAGTGTCGTCGTCATGCGCGGTCCTAGCCGCGCCCGACGCCGGTTGCTAGTGTGGATCGCATTCACGTCAACGGAGCAAGGACCAACGGAATGGCCGAGAAGACCGTATTGAAGCGCGTCGAATTCTTCATGGAGAATTTGCTGTTCAGCGCGCGCTGGCTGCTCGCGCCGTTCTACTTCGGGCTCGCGATCTCGCTTTTCATTCTCCTGATCAAGTTCGTCATGGAGCTTTTGCATCTCGCTGAAGGCGCGTTCACGTCAACCGAGTCAGACGTCATTCTAGGCCTTCTTACGCTCGTCGACCTGACGCTGACCGGATCGCTGCTGATCATCGTCATCTTCTCAGGGTACGAGAACTTCGTCTCGCGGATGGATCATTCGACGCACGGCGACCGCCCGGAATGGATGGGCACGATCGACTTCTCGGCACTAAAGCTCAAGATGCTCTCGTCGATCGTCGCGATCTCGGCCGTGCAGCTTCTGCGTCAGTTCATGGCCCTCGGAACGGTCACGCCGGAGCGAGAGAAAGAGCTGATGTGGCTCGTCATCATCCATCTGGTGTTCGTCGTCTCGAGCGTGCTGCTGGCGCTCTCGGATCGGATTGCAGGCGGCGGGCACGGCAACGCGGAAGACGCTTCTGCAAGCGACGCGTCATCATCCAAGGCCGCAAGACATTAACCGCGGGGAACGTCCA
>CAYYDL010000502.1:0-6407 GCA_964470545.1 uncultured Hyphomicrobium sp.
CGGCACCGGTGGCGGCGGTGCCGCGGCGGCAGTGGTCGCCGCGTCCTGGGCCCACGCCGGTTCTATCATCAGCGCAATCGCGCCGAGGGCCCCCAAGACCCCTGCGTACCGCGCTATCTTTCGAAACTCCATGTTGTATGCTCCCTGATTGACGTACGAAAAACGGAAACTTGTGAGCTTAGAGCGCGTCGTCGTCGGATTCGCCCGTGCGGATACGAACCGTGTGCTCGATCGGCGAGACGAAGATCTTGCCGTCGCCGATCTGGCCCGTCTTCGCTGCGCGCTGGATCGCGGCGAGGGCCTTGTCGACCTGAGCGCCGGGAACGACGACCTCGATTTTGATCTTGGGCAGAAAGCTCACGGCGTATTCGGCGCCGCGGTAGATTTCCGTATGGCCCTTTTGACGGCCGTAGCCTTTGACTTCCGTAACAGTCATGCCCTGAAGACCGAGGTCGGTCAGCGCTGAGCGAACCTCCTCGAGCTTGAAAGGCTTGATTACCGCGGTAATGAGCTTCATAGGGCCCCCTTTTCTCTTTGGACCGGCCGTGACCGGGTGCTCGACAAAACAGGTCTCCGCCCCCACGCTGGGACGCAGACTTCGCGTAATGGGAGTCAAGACGCGTGCCAGTTTGGGCAAGCGCGCACAACACATTGATTAGACAACGAAATGTTTACGTCTGACTGAAATTTATGCGGCAGTAGCCTACTAAATAAGCATGAAAATTGTGCAATTTGAAAATTTTGATCACTATTTGAGCACAAATGCGGTTTCTCTGGGGCGCATCAGCCCTTCTTGAACAGTTGATGCTACCAATCGGCCCTTGCGATCGAAGATCGCGCCCCGGCAATAGGCGCGCGCCCCGGCGGCGCTCGGGCTATCCTGAACGTAGAGAAGCCAGTCATCGGCGCGGAATGGCCGGTGGAACCACATGGCGTGGTCCAGGCTCGCGAGCTGAATATCAGCGTCGAACAGCAACTTTCCGTGCGCGACGAGCGCCGTATCGAGCAGAGTGAAATCAGAGGCGTAGGCCAGAACCGCCTGATGGATATAGTGATTGTCACTCAGTGGCCCGTTCGTCTTCAGCCAGATCGCCTGGATCGCGGGTCTCGGCTCGCGGCTGACATAGCGAGATGCATCCACAATTCGAACCTCGATCGGTCGCTCACGGCGCCAATACGCCCGCATCGCCTCCGGAAAATCCGCGGAGGCGGCATCCATCAGCTCTCGCGCCGTCGGGAGCGCTTCAGGCGGGGGAACGTCGGGCATCGGTGATTGGTGCTCGAACCCGGCTTCCGATCTGTGAAAGGACGCGCTCATCGAGAAGATGGCGCGGCCGTGCTGAATGGCGCGGACACGCCGCGTAGTGAAGCTTCCGCCATCCCGGATGCGTTCGACGTCGTAGACGATCTCGCGTTCGGGATCGCCCGCCAGCAGGAAATACCCGTGCAATGAATGGATCGGTCGGCTCTCGTCGACAGTTAACGCGGCGGCAACGAGAGCCTGCGCAAGCACCAAGCCGCCGTAAACACGTTGCCAGCCTTCGCTTGCACGTGGACCGCGGAAGAGGTTGTCCTCAAGCGGCTCGAGGGTCAAAGTCTGGAGAAGCCTGTCGAGGGCCGCATGGGGATGGTGCGAAGCTGTCATGGGAGACTTTCTCGGCGACTTTCCGGTTGCTATCGGGTAGGGCCTTTTAGGCTGCCATCGCGAGCGCGGAAAGCTATCACGGGCAGCGTCAGGTAACGGTCGGTCTATGTCAGAACAGAACTTCGATATCGCGATCGTCGGTGGAAGCTTTGCGGGGATCGCGGTGGCGCGCGGGCTGTCGCAGGCGCTCGGGCCCGGTTTGCGGCTCGCCGTCATCGACCGCACGGATCCGGCTGCCCACTCCACGTCGGACAGCCGCGCGTTCGCGATCTGGGCGGGCGCCAAACAAATTCTTGATGGGCTCGGCGTGTGGGATGCCATCAGCGGAGACGCCGAGGCGGTCACTTCGATCGAAATTTCAGATTCCAAGCTCCACGACGCGTTCCGGCCCGCGCTTGTCACCTATGATGCGCGAACCGACGACGGTTCACCGGCGGCCTACATCGTGCCGGCTGCGACGCTTGCAGCCGCGCTCTACCAGTCTGTCGGTGACGACCCGGTGGTGACGTGGTTCGCGCCCACAGAGATCGCGCACGCACAGTGGAGCGAGAGCGCCAACGAACTCACGCTCCATGATGGGACAGTGATCCGCGCTGCCCTGACGATTGCCGCCGATGGCCGGCAGTCGAAACTGCGGGATGCGGCCGGCATCAAGACGATCGGCTGGCGCTATCCGCAGACCGGCATCGTGGCGCGTGTGAAATTCGAGGAGCCGCATGGCGGCATCGCGGTTCAACATTTCCTCCCTGGCGGTCCGTTTGCGATTCTTCCGCTAAAGGACAACCGCGCCTGCATCACATGGAGTTCCCACCAGGCGGAGGCGGAACGGATCGTTGCGCTCGACAACGACCATTTTCTCGATGAACTCGACAGGCGCATCGGTGGCCGCTTCGGCACGATTACGCTCGATGGACCGCGGCAATCCTGGCCGCTCGATTTGCGCCTTCCGCGCCGTCTGATCGCGCCGCGATTTGCTTTGGTCGGAGATGCGGCGCATGGCGTGCATCCCGTGGCCGGGCAAGGCGTCAATCTGGCGCTTCGTGACGCTGCCGCAATTGTCGAAATTCTCGCCGATGCCGGACGTATCGGTCTCGATTTCGGCAATGGAACGCATCTGGAGCGCTATCAGCGCTGGCGGCGCTTCGACTCGATGATGTCCGCGGCGCTTTACGACGGGCTCAATCGCGCCTTCGCCGTCGACAGCATGGTTCTGCGCGCGGGTCGCGGCGTAGCGCTCGGTGTGCTCGACCGCCTTCCGAGCTGCAAGGAGATGATCATCTCGGAAGCGGCGGGCGTCACCGGTGATCTGCCGAAGCTCGCGCGGGGCATCGCCGTTTAGGACGCGTCACCGCTTTCTTCGGATTCCTCGTCGTCGGGCGGTTCCGCCGGCCGCGTTATGACGAGCGTGCCAGCGTCGAGGTCGATATGCGGAACCCATTTGTCTTCGAAAGGAATGAATTCGGTCTCCGAGCCATCGACGGGCTTCAACTCGAGCAGATCACCAGCGCCGAAATTTTGGACGGCGACGATCTCGCCGAGAACAGCGCCATCGCCGGACAGCGCGCGCAGACCAATAAGATCGGCGTGATAGAATTCCGCGATACCGGTCTCAGGCAACTTTGCACGTTCGATATAAAGCTTGGTTCCGCGCAAAGGCTCGGCCCCATTGCGGTCGTCGATGCCGTTCACGCGCGCGACCACGCCTTTGGGCGTCACGCGAACGACACGAAGAGAGAAGCTCCGTTGCCCTGTCGCATCCGTCAGCGGCCCGTAGGCGGCGACGGCTTCAGGCGCATCGGTATACGTGCGAACCAGGACATCGCCGCGGATGCCGTGCGCGCCCGTGATCTCGGCAATCAGAATACGACGTGGTTTCTCAGGCGTTGACATGGCGTCTTGATGGCGTGCGCCGGTCAAGAGGGCAAGGGGCCAAGGTAGGTGATCCGAATCTCAATTTCACGGTCGCCGACATGGATGATTGCCTCCTGGGTGCGGGCCAGAGGATCAACCTCGCCGATAACGGGAAGCCGGACACATCGTCTCTGTTGCAGCGGCCTCGGCATGGGGCGCCGCTTCAGCGGAATTTCAAAGACGCCTCTCAGGAAAGATTTGCTGGATGACTGCTTTGGCTGCGGCACGAGTTTCCCGAGGTAAACGCGGCCTTTAGGGTCCGCTCCGAAAAGACGACCGCTGCGACATACCAAAATGAGTCGGCTGGTTCTGGCCGGATTCGCTCTGACAACTTCAAAAAAGCCATCTACGGTCGACTGCTGGTTCAAATTCGCACCTTCGCATCGATAAAATGATCAAAGGTTGAACATCGTCCAAAAGTCGGGCCAGTCGGATGTGCAACGAAAAGCCCCTCGGAATTGTCCAAGGGGCTTTTGAAAATCGTGTCCGGGCTAAATGTTTTAGGCTTGCTCGCCCTGAGCGGCTTCAGCGGCCTGGGCCGCCTTCTCGGCAGCAGCGGCGGCACGCTCCTGAGCCTTCTTCTTCGGCTTCGCCTTTTCCGGATTGTTCGAAGGAGTGCGCTTCGCAAGACCCTTGCCGTCGAGGAGGCGAAGGACGCGATCGGTTGGCTGGGCGCCGACGCCGAGCCAATGCTTCACGCGATCTTCGATGAGCTTCACGCGGTTCGGATCATCCTTCTTCAGCATCGGATCGAAGGTGCCGATCTGCTCGATGTAGCGGCCATCGCGCGGGCTCGTGCCGTGAGCGACGACGACGTAGTAGTAGGGGCGCTTCTTCGCGCCACCGCGCGACAGACGAATTTTCACCGACATTTTCTTCTTCTCCTGATCAAATCAAATGTGTTCTCGAGTGGGGGTTATCTTTTCTTTCCAGGTAGTCCGGGAAATTTCGGCATTCCGCCGCCCAGACCTGGCAAGCCTTTGGGAAGCCCGCCGCCGAGACCCGGAAGACCGCGGCCCAATCCCGGAGGAAGAGCGGGCATTCCGCCCGACGGCGGCGAGCCGCCTTTGGCGAGCTGTTCTTTCAATTCTGCGGGCAGCTGTTCGAGGGCCTTCGGATCGAGCTTTGCGAGCTCGGCCTGCATCGACTGCAGTTCGGCTTCCGACGGGCCTGCGCCGGTGCGGCCGAGAAATTTGTTCAGCATGCCACCGTTGCGGCCCATCGACTTCATCATGTCCGCCATCTGGCGGTGCATTTTCAGAAGCTTGTTGATGTCTTCGACCTTGGTGCCGGAACCTGATGCAATACGGCGCTTCCGCTTGGCGTCCAAGACTTTCGGATTGCGACGCTCTTTCGGTGTCATCGACGAAATGATCGCGCGCTGGTGCACGAGGCTCTTGTCGAGACCGGCTTCGTTGATCTGGCCCTTGATCTTGGCGACGCCGGGAAGCATGCCGAGCACGCCGCCCATGCCGCCGAGCTTTTGCATTTGCGCCAGCTGCTCGGATAAATCTTCGAGGTCGAACGACCCCTTCTTCATCTTCTCGGCGATCTTCGTCGCCTTCTCGACGTCGAGCGTCTGCGCCGCCTTCTCGACAAGCGAGACGACGTCGCCCATGCCGAGGATGCGCGAAGCGATGCGTCCTGGATGGAAGTCTTCGAGCGCGTCCCACTTTTCACCGACGCCGATGAGCTTGATCGGTTTGCCGGTGACGGCCCGCATCGAGAGCGCGGCGCCGCCACGGCCATCACCATCGGCGCGCGTCAGCACGATGCCGGTGACGCCGATGCGGCCGTCGAAAGCCTTCGCGGTGTTCACGGCATCCTGGCCCGTCAGGGCGTCGGCGACCAGAAGCGTTTCGTGCGGATGGATCTGAGCTTTGACGTCGCGGACCTCGTCCATCAGCTCTTCGTCGACCGTGACACGGCCCGCGGTATCGTAGATGACGACGTCATAGCCGCCGAGCTTGGCCGCATCTTCGGCGCGGCGCGCGATCTGCAGCGGGTTTTGTCCGGCGATGATCGGCAGTGTCGCGACGCCCGTCTGCTCACCCAGCACGCGAAGCTGCTCTTGCGCGGCCGGGCGGCGCGTGTCGAGCGACGCCATCAGGACCTTCTTCTTATCGCGGTTCGTCAGCCGATAGGCGATCTTGGCGGTCGTCGTCGTCTTGCCGGAGCCCTGGAGGCCGACCATCAGGATGCCGATCGGCGGGGCAGCGTGAAGGTCGATCGGCTCGGCATTCGAGCCGAGCGTCGCCACCAGCTCATCGTTGACGATCTTGACGACCATCTGACCGGGCGTGACCGAGCGCAGCACTTCGGCGCCGATGGCCTTGGCTTTGACCTTGTCGGTGAAGTCCTTCACGACGTCGAGCGCGACGTCGGCTTCGAGCAGCGCCCGGCGAACCTCGCGCATCGCCTCGACGACGTCGCTTTCGGTCAGAGCGCCGCGGCGGGTGAGCTTATCGAGGACGCCTGAAAGGCGTTCTGTGAGCGATTGAAACATTCTACACGCTCGCGGCGATGTCGCTTCGCTCCCCGCCTCCGCGGGGGCGGCACAACGTGCCGGCGGCCCTCGGCCGCTCGTCTCGCTGCGCTCGTCGAAGTGATGTCGTCGCCCTTCTCCTTAGTTCAAGGCGCAAAGCACAAACGCACCCGGGAGCGCCACGCGCTGCCGGATGTTGACCCCCCTGCCTCCCGGACATTTCCGAGGAAAAGCCATGTGCAGGGCGGCGGCTCTGAACCCAGGGCCGTCGGAATTCGTGGGGTATGGGGGAAACGAGAAGCGAAGTCAATGCCAACGACAGGGCTCGCTATCCCCAGGGATTTCGACTTGCCGGGCGCGAGTCCC
>CAYYDL010000503.1:0-1947 GCA_964470545.1 uncultured Hyphomicrobium sp.
GAACATCCTCGATGGCGTCGGCACGACCCCGATCGCGCCGCCCATCCCGGATTTCGTCAAGGCGATGGGCCGCACCAACGACGCCATCATCTATGGCGGCCGCATCCAGCTCTTCGTGAAGGGTCCCGACAGCGACGCACAGAGGCTCGCTGAAAACCTTCCCGCGAGCAACAGCGACGCCTACGGCAAGCCGTTCGCCGAAATCTTTGCCGACGTCAAAGGCGACTTCTACAAAATCGATCCGATGCTGTTTTCACCGGCGCAGGTGATGGTCTCCAACGTCGAGACGGGCAACACCTTCCGCGCTGGCGAACTCGCCCCGGGAGTCGTCGATGCGAGCTTCCGCTGAAGCCGTAACGCCGCCAGAGCCAGGATTGGGCGACGGCCTTCACCTTGCGCTCCTCATTGAAGAGGGGCGCGGCGAATGGCATGCGCGGCGGATCGTGCGTTCGCTCGAAGCCATGGGCGCGCGCGTAACCGTTTCCTCTCTCCCTCATTGCGCCTTCGATACCGCCCTTGAGAGCGGTATTGACATTCCGGGCTTCAAAGGCCGCCTGCCCGACGGCGTCTTTGTGCGATCAATCTCAGCCGGAACACTAGAGCAGATCACGTTCCGCCTCGGACTCCTGCATGCCCTGCGCGAAAGCGGCGTCCGCGTCTGGAACGATGCCCGCGCCATCGAGCGTTGCGTCGACAAATCCCAGACGACATTTCTTCTGCACAAGAACGGCATTCCGACGCCTCGGACACGCGTCTGTGAGACACTGCCTCATGCGCTCGAATACACTGAAGGACTTGATCGCCCGCTCGTGTTGAAGCCGCTCTTCGGCAGCCAGGGTAAGGGCATCGGCATGATCTCGCGGCAAAGCGAGTTGCCTGCGCCTGAGACTGTCGATCAGATGTACTACATGCAGGATTACATCGCACCGAAGGATGGGCTGTACGAGGATTGGCGCGTCCTCGCGACTCGTCATCGCGTTGTAGCCGCCATGACCCGACAAGGCACGAGCTGGGTCACCAATATTCATCAGGGCGGCAAAGCCCGTGTTCACCTGCCAGACGCCGAGATGACACGAATTTCCATGGCGGCGATGCGCGCAATAGACGCCGACTATGCGGGAATTGATCTCATTCGCACCGCTTCAGGCGAACTGCAGGTTCTCGAAGTGAACTCCAATCCAGCATGGCGTGGCCTTCAAAGCGTCGCTGACGTCAACATCGCCTGGGCCATCGCTGAAGATTTTTTGAGAACGGGTGTCGCTCATCGCGCGACGACGGGCAGCCCCGTCGTTGCCGCCGTGCCCTGAAGTGCGCACGCGACGAGAGAGAGATCAGCGCCGCATTTCTTGCCGCATGTAACGCCGAACTCGATGCGCTGAAGCCGGGCAACGTCCATCGCTATTCACCCGGCCACGGCATGGAGGTTCTGCATTTCGAGCAAGCCGCAGAAGCGGCCGCCGGTCCCATCGCAGAACCCGGAGCCAGCGTCGGAAAGCGCATTTTGCGCGCCACCGAAGCAAGTGTCGCCGCGACAGGTCTCAACACCAATCTCGGCATCGTACTTCTCTGCGCTCCACTGGCGAAAGCCGCGGGCGAGACGACATTCGACGTCGGTCTTCGCCGCCGCCTCGGGCTGATCCTTTCGGCACTCGATGAGCACGACGCCGATGATGCCTTCAAAGCCATCCGTATCGCCAATCCCGCGGGTTTGGGCACAGTCGAAAAAGGCGACGTGAGCGCCGAACCGCAACATCTGACCCTGCTCACTGCAATGCGTTTGGCCGCCGACCGCGACCGCATCGCAAACGCCTACGTCAGTGCGTACGCAGACGTTTTCGATTTCGCGTTGCCTGTCCTTCAGGAAGCCGAAGCCCTCGCCATTCCCGATACGACATTTGCGGTAACCACATTGCATATGTCGCTCCTGGCGGAGTTTGCCGACACACA
>CAYYDL010000504.1:0-3190 GCA_964470545.1 uncultured Hyphomicrobium sp.
TCGGTGCCGGCACGTCGGGCTTTGCCTGCGCAACTGCATAAGCTTTACGTTCTTTCTGAAGCTTCGCCTTTGCCTTATCGAGTTCGCTGCGTGCGTCCGCGACGCGCGCCGCACTTCCCGTGCCTTGACGCCGTACCTGCAATTCGTATTCGAGACCGAAACGGGCGTTGGTCACGGCGCGCTCGGCGGAATAAACGTTGTCCTCTGCGGTCCGCAACTCGTCCCGTGCCTTGTCGATAGGCTGGGCGTCGCGTTCGCGCTTGCGCGAGGCGGCTTCTGTTTCGGCTGCCTGGAGTCGCGCACGGGCCTCCTCGTCGTCGAGGCGGATGAGAAGTTCGCCTTCCTCGACCTTGTCGTCGAGTTTCACGTTCACTTCGGCGATGCGGCCGACGAGCTGGGCACCGACGCGGACGAAGCCCGACTTCGGCTCGATGCGACCGGGCGCTGCGGCGACCCAGTCGATCGTCGGTGCGGCGTCTTCGGTCTTGGTCACGTCGTCATTGCCCACGGCGTTCGTGTCCAGCAGATCGCTGCGCGAAATCGCAATAGCGCCGAACGCGCCGATTCCTACCGCAACAAGCAGAAAAAATGTCTTCACCAGAAAGCCCCCTCTGCGCGGGCGATAATTTTCACCAGTGCTCATGTCGCTATCCTCCTTAAAGATGCAGTCGTCGGCCACGGGACCACGCAAGCCAACATCACGAGCCACCTTATGGATCTTAATCCGGCTTCGCTGTTTCGGCAGGAACAGGTTCGAAAAGTGATGAACAATGATGATCGCAATGCTGACGAATGCGAAGGCGAAAAAGTCCGAACAAATAAAAAGCTCCGGAGCGGTCCTCCGAAGCTTTGAATTTTTATGGAGATCGAGACGGCCCCACTGAACGCCGTGTCGGATTCCTTACTGGCACATCTCGCGAAGCGTCCAGCCGACGATCCGGCAGCTTTCCGAACCGTTGGCATTCGTTACGCACTTGCGGTTGGGAAGTCGCTGATAATCACAATAGTAGTTGCCGGAATGTCCCGAATAGCCATGCATCGGCTTCGCAAACTGATAGTCTTGAATAAAGACTTCCTTGGCAGCGCCCCCTGCATTGGCTACCGCGCTGCCGAGCGTCATAGCAACGAGGGCAAACACTGCGGCTGCCGAAATCGTGCTGCTGGGCTTCTTCATGTCCAATTCCTCCTTGAAATGAGCGTTCGCGCTCGTGTCGTTCGATGGAGGTAAATTAGCGGCTTCGGTCTTTGGCGCCTGTTCCAGCCGGAACAAGGCGGCCATGTCGGTCGCGGCCTTGAAGGCAAACGCCCGGATATTAGTATACCTGTTGCCCGATTGAGAAAACTGCGAGGCTGAACGTTGCGGAAATTCTGGAATACGAGCGTCAATCTCTTCGCGATGTTGACTGCGGCCAAAAGCGTGGCGCCGACGAACGCGGTCGGCGGCTCGGCCTACGACTTCGAGTTCACGAGCATCGACGGCGCGCCGCTGAAGCTCTCCACGTGGCGCGGCCGCCCGCTTCTGGTCGTGAATTCCGCCTCACTTTGCGGCTTTACAAAGCAATATGCCGGATTGCAGGAACTCTGGCAGCGTTACGAAGGATCTGGCCTCATCGTTCTCGCCGTCCCCTCGAACGATTTTGGCGAACAAGAACCTTCGCCCGACGGCGAGATTTGGTCGTTCTGCCAAGGCGTTTTCGGAGTGACCTTCCCGATCGCGTCGAAACAGCCAGTGATCGGGCCCGCGGCCCATCCGTTTTATAAGTGGGCGGCCGAGGCGATGGGCCCGCGCGGTGTGCCTTCTTGGAATTTTCACAAATATCTTGTCGGCCGCGATGGACAGCTTATGCGATCGTTCTCGACGAGGCTTTCGCCGACGTCATCTGAGATCATTTTGTGGATCGAGAAGGCTTTGGGCCAGCCTGGGCCGGCCGCAGCTTAGATAGGTTTGTTCCTGCGGAGGCGCATGCTAAGAACGTGCGCCTCCGCGGGGAGGGCGCGGCTAGCGCGCGGGGCCCGTCTCAATCGGAAGCCCGTTCTCCTGGCCCCATTCTGCCCAGCTGCCATCATAGACCGCCGCGTTTGTTTGGCCGGTGACGGCGAGCGCCAACGCAAGCATGGAGGCGGTGACACCGGAGCCGCAGGTCGTCACCACGGGTTTTGTGACGTCGATTCCGATACCTTCGAAAAGCTTCTTGATCTCTTCGGGCGACTTATAGGTCCCATCGGGATTGAGGAGCTGTTGTGAAGGCAGGTTTTTCGAGCCAGGGATATGGCCCTGCCTGAGACCGGGACGAGGCTCGGGGTCTTTGCCTTCGAAACGGCCAGCCGGCCGCGCGTCGACGATCTGCACTCCGTTCTTTTTGAGAAGCGCTTTCATGTCCTCGAGATCGCGAAGGATCTCCGTGTTTTGGAGCGGCGTGTAATGCCGTTCGGAGCGTTTCGGCGGTGGCCCGTCTTCCAGCGGACGGCCCTCCGCCTTCCACTTGCGCAAGCCTCCGTTCAGGACTGCAACGTCGCGGTGCCCCATCGCGCGAAACGTCCACCAGACGCGTGCGGCTGAGAATATACCGCTCGTGTCGTAGACGACGATCCGCGACCCGTCTCCGATGCCCATCTTTTTCATGCGCGACGCGAATTTCACCGTCGACGGCAGCATGTGCGGGAGCGGCGATTTCTCGTCGGAAAAATCGTCGATATCGAAGAAAAGCGCCCCGGGGATATGCTCGGCAAGATATTCCTGCTTGGCGTCCCGATTCTCGGTCGGAAGATGCCAACTGCCGTCGAGAATGATCAAATCCGGCGACGAAAGATGATCGGCGAGCCAATCCGTCTCGACGATCCAGTTCTTGGCGGTATCAGGCAAGGAAAGTCCTACAGGTTATCAGACATGACTTTGATCGGGGGTTGAGTGCACATAGGCAAAACTCGCGGCCCTCGCAAGTTGAACTCGAAAAAATTGAGGCATGACACGTTTGCAGGCTCTGCCGGCTTGCCAGCTTTTTGAGCGTTGTTTTTGCGTGAACTTTTCAGTATGACACGCCCTTTCGGATCGGCTGCCGCATGGCTTCCGATCGCCGGGCTTCCGATTGACTATGAAATGCGGGCGTGGCGGAACTGGTAGACGCAACGGTTTTAGGTCTCGTCGCCGCAAGGCGTGGGGGTTCAAATCCCTCCGCCCGCACCACGGCAA
>CAYYDL010000505.1:0-3628 GCA_964470545.1 uncultured Hyphomicrobium sp.
CTCGCTAGCGCTCCGCGCTCGCCACCCTCTCCCCCAAGGGGGGAGGGGAAGCGCGCAAGCGGCGCGGCCTCCATGTGTTATTTGCGCTGCAAGAGTTCTTAGATGACCGCTCTTTGGACAACTCAAGACATGGCCGCCGCCATGCGCGCGGACACATCCGGCGCGCTGCCGGAGGCGATCGCCGGCATCTCGATCGACAGCCGCTCGCTCGGTCGCGGCGATGCCTTCTTTGCCATCCAGGGCGACGCCCGCGACGGCCACGACTTCGTCGACGCCGCGCTGAAAGCCGGCGCCGGGCTTGCGGTCGTGTCTGCCAAAAAGCGCGGCCAATTCGCCCAGGATGTGCCGCTGCTCGTGGTGCCAGACGTCCTGGAGGCTCTCATTGTGCTGGCCCGCGCATCGCGGGCGCGCAGCAAGGCAAAATTCATCGGCGTGACCGGCTCGGTCGGCAAGACCGGAACCAAGGAGGCGCTGAAGCTCGCGCTGTCGAGCGACGGCGAGACCCATGCCTCCGCCGCCTCCTACAACAACCACTGGGGCGTGCCGTTGTCGCTGGCGCGCTGCCCGGAGAGCGCGCGCTATGCCGTGCTCGAAATGGGCATGAACCACGCCGGCGAGATCGCGCCGCTGACGAAATTGGTGCGGCCGCATGCCGCCATCGTGACCACCGTCGAGCCGGTGCACCTGGAATTCTTCCCGTCAGTCGAGGCGATCGCCGATGCCAAGGGCGAAATTTTCGAGGGTCTGCTGCCGGGCGGTGCGGCAATCATCAAATATGACAATCCTTATGCGCGCCGCCTTGTGGCAACGGCATCGCGATTCGAAGCGAGGCCGGTGACTTTCGGCTTCGATTCGCACGCCGACGTTCGCGGGTCCGATTTCCGGCCGTCCGACGACGGAAGCGACTTCACGGTTTACCTTGGTGGCCGGACGCTGTCTGTGCATCTTGCGACGCCGGGACGACATATCGCCGAAAACGCACTGGCAGTCGCGGCGGCGCTGGACGCAGTCGGCACCGATGTCGCCCGCGGTTTGGGGGCGCTCTCGGATCTCACGCCCCCGAACGGTCGCGGTTCGCGCAGCCTGCTTTGTGTCGGTGGCGGACAGGCGCTGCTCATCGATGAGAGCTACAACGCCAATCCAGCGTCCATGAAGGCGGCGCTCGCGACGCTTGGGGCAGTTGCCCGGGAGACATATGCACGGCGCATTGCCGTGCTGGGCGATATGCTGGAGCTCGGCAACGATTCTCCGGCGCTTCATGCCGGTTTAAAGGGCGCCATTGACGCTGCTGGGGTCGATCTGGTCTTTGCGTGCGGGCCGCAAATGAAGGGACTTTACGATGCCCTACCCGCGGCCATGAAAGGCGGTTACTCTTTGACCTCGTCGTCCATAGAGACCACGCTCGCGGATCATCTGAGGGCTGGGGACGTCGTCATGGTCAAGGCGTCGAACGGGACGCGGCTCGGTGCCGTGGTGGCGGCGCTGAAATCACGGTTTGGAAAGGACGGGCCAGCCGCTTAGCCGGTCTGGCCATTGAGGGGGAAGCTAGCGCGGCATGCTCTATGAGCTCGTCAATTTCAGCGAACAAATCAGTGCGCTGAACGTCTTCCGATACATCACGTTCCGGACGGGCGGCGCTGTTTTCACGGCGCTCCTCTTCGTGATGATGTTCGGACCGGCCATCATCGATCTCTTGCGTGTCAAGCAGGGCAAAGGGCAGCCCATTCGCGACGATGGCCCGGCAACGCATCTTCTGAAGCGCGGCACGCCGACGATGGGCGGCCTGATGATCCTGGCGGGTGTCACGGTTTCAACGCTGCTTTGGGCTCAGCTCGACAACGGATACATCTGGGTCGTGCTCGGCGTCGCGCTCGCCTATGGCGCGATCGGCTTCTATGACGATTTCCTCAAAGTGACGAAGCGGTCGACCGCCGGTTTCTCGGGTCGGGTACGGTTTCTACTCGAGCTTATGGTTGCGGCCATCGCGGGCTTCTGCCTGATGAAGCTCGGCCCGAAAGGGCTCGATACCGACCTGACGTTTCCGTTCTTCAAGGATTTCGTCATCGATCTCGGGCCGTTCTTCGTCTTGCTGGCTGTGCTCGTGATCGCGGGCGCGGGAAACGCAGTCAACCTGACGGACGGGCTCGACGGACTTGCCATCGTGCCGGTGATGATTGCAGCGGCGACGTTCGGCATGATCGCCTATCTCTCGGGTAACGCGAAATTCGCAGGTTATCTGCAAATTCATCACGTGCCTGGCACAGGTGAGCTTTCGGTCATATGCGGTGCGCTCATCGGAGCCGGTCTCGGGTTTCTCTGGTTCAATGCGCCGCCCGCGATGATCTTCATGGGCGATACGGGCTCGCTTGCGCTTGGCGGGACGCTCGGCGCGATCGCAGTTGCGATCAAGCACGAGATCGTGCTGGCGATCGTCGGCGGGCTTTTCGTTCTCGAAACTCTTTCGGTCATCATTCAGGTCGTGTCGTTCAAGTGGACGGGGAAGCGCGTTTTCAAGATGGCGCCGCTCCATCACCATTACGAGCAAAAGGGATGGAAGGAATCGACCGTCGTGATCCGATTCTGGATCATCTCGGTGATCCTGGCCTTGATCGGGCTTTCGACGCTCAAGTTGCGTTAGGGCGCCAAATTGCACGACATGCGATAGATTGGGGTCAATGATTCGCGCGACGTCTTTCGAAGGAAAATCAGTTGCCGTCTTTGGGCTGGGCGCGTCCGGCATCGCGGCCGCCGAAGCCTTGCGCGATGGCGGAGCCCGGGTCGCGGCCTGGGATGATGGCGTCGCCGCGCGCGACGTCGCGATCGCGAAGGATATTCCGCTCGTCGATTTGAACGTCGCGGATTGGTCCGGCTTTTCGGCGCTCGTGCTTGCGCCCGGGGTGCCGTTGACGCATCCAGCGCCGCATTGGACGGTTATGCGCGCTCAGGACTATGGTGTCGCGATCATCGGCGACGTCGAGATCTTCGCGCGCGAGCGGGCTTTGCACGCCCCCGGCGCGCCTTTCATCGCGATCACCGGGACGAACGGCAAGTCGACGACGACGGCCCTCGTCACGCATATCCTTCGCCATGCCGGACACGATGTGCAGATGGGCGGTAACATTGGCCGGCCCATTCTGACGCTCGAGCCGCCGGAGCCGGGGCGATTTCACGTCATCGAAATGTCTTCGTTCCAAATCGATCTGACGCCGACGCTCGGGCCGACCGTCGGCGTGATGTTGAATGTCACGCCGGATCATCTCGACCGTCATGGGACGATCGAACACTATGCCGGGATCAAGGAGCGCGTTGTCCTCGGTGCCGACATCGCGGCTGTCGGTATCGATGACGAGTACGGGCTCGCGATGTTGAGAAGGCGGATCAATATCGGGCCTGTGGTCGCTTTCAGCGCGGAGCAATCGATCGCGCCGGGCTATAGTCTGCTCGACGATACCGTCATCTGCAGCAACCGCGAGGGCCTCGCGGTGAAGCTTGGGTCGCTCAAAGGAATTCCGACGCTTCGTGGCAAGCATAACGGTCAGAACGCGCTCGGCGCGGTTGCTGCCGTGCGCGAGTGCCTGAGCGCACTTGGGCGCTCCACAGATATCGACTGGCAGGGCGCGCTGTCGTC
>CAYYDL010000506.1:0-3350 GCA_964470545.1 uncultured Hyphomicrobium sp.
TTTTTCGCGTATCGTCGAGCATGAAAAAGCCGCATTGCAAGTGACATCGGAGCCGCTTCCCGCATGGGCTCACGGGGATGCGCGCCCAATCGTGCAAACTCTATAGACCGTCGGCGATGTCGCTCCTAGATGCGTGCCGGATCGATGACACCCATCGACGCCAAGCCTTTGACGGCCGGGTAGCGCGCTGCAAAGATGCCTGTCTTAAATTCATCATGTTTGGTTTTCTCAGCATGCGCATGCTGCGCGAGCGCCGATAGAACATCATATGCCTCTCGCTTTTGCGCCGACGGCTTTTGCAATTCGTGCGGCGCGTCGACCAGGAGATGGGGTATGCCAAGTGACGTGAGCTCTGCGCACAGATCGAACGCCTCGTTGTGCAGTCCCTTATCGATCACAGCCGCGTCGAAGTCTTCCTGTTCGATCAGGGAGAATGCAGAGATGAGGTTGGTCGCCGTGAAAGGCTTGGCCCCATGTTCAGCGAGAGCCGCTTCAAGCGCAGCCGGTGCTAACAGGGAACCTTTGACGATGAGAATTTTTTGACCAGAAAGATCAGGTTGCATGGCTTCCTCTGTTCTGATTGACGACGATCAAGACTGCGTGGACGCGCCGGTCCGGCGAAGCCTGGCGCCATCTCCGCGGCGGCGTCGATGCGCCGAAAACAGCGGGGTCGGCCGAATGATGCGGTAATCGAGGTCATGGGCTTCCGCGAAGGCAACGGCAGCTGACAGCGATCTGAAGAAGCGAAACCCGCCCGGAAGCGCCCAGCCCGTAAGCCAGGCGCTCGCTCTTTCCAGCTCTAGTCCCCAGCCTTTACCGAGTGGATAGATCCGGCACGAGGGACGTCCCGACAGCCGTCCCTGCCGAGCCCCGATGATAACGCCATGTCCGTCAGCGATGGGCACGGCCTCAAGCGCGACCGCACCAGCGCGACCGGAAAAAGATACAATGTTCATGCACGACTCCAAGGCTGGACTTGATTAGGCGGCCTTCTTGTCGCTGCCGCCGAGACCCGCATGCGCTCCATCCCCGATGTTGATCGCGATGGATCGCGGCTTCATCGCCTCGGGCAGCTCCCGCTTGAGCGAAATGATCAAGAGACCGTTTTCAAGGGTCGCGCCAACCACCTCGACGTAATCGGCGAGATCGAACTCACGCGTAAACGGCCGGGTAGAGAGTCCTCGATAGAGGTAAGTCCTTGCCCCCTCGGTCTTGGCCGAACCTTTGATCGTGACGCGGTTTTCGGCTTGGACGATCTCAATGTCGTCCCGCCCCAGACCTGCAACCGCCATGACGATGCGAAACTCGTCGGGACCGAGTTTTTCGATATTATAGGGGGGATATCCACTATCTCCGCGCTCTATTGCGCGTGACAGAAGATCAGGAATGTCATCAAAACCGATGGTCGAGCGGAACATCGGCGCAAAGTCAATTGTCGCCATAGCCATCCTCCTTTACGAAGCGACAACCAGAGCAAAAGACGGCCTTCGTGGCCCATCCGACCGGCGATCTAGGCGCGCTCTTGCGACGTTCAAGAGGTTCGCCAAATTTTTTTTGCTTGCAGATTTCGAAATTTAAGGCACGGGGCGGCAGCCAATGGATCAAGAGCAACAAATCATCGTCCGGCCCCCGATCCCACACTACCGTCGCGAGCCGGACGTGTTTGATCTTCTTCCCCGCGCCCCTGGCGTCCGCTATTAAGTAACCTCACGTCATTCGAGATGAAGGACAGCATCAGGTGCTGCACCGCCCGGTCTTTTGAAGCGCAATGAGCTGGCCTATCGAAAGCTTGCAATCAATCGCGGATTGTGCCGACGCGGAACTGCTGCGGTTGCGCCCGGGACATACGGCGGCAAAGCTCTTCGCTTTCCTTTGCTTTCCAGTGGACAGCAAAAAGCGAAAGCGATTGCGCTATCAGTTGGTCGAAGCCAACGAACTCGGCCTGTCTGCTTCCCGCAACCGGTATTTTGCTCCGAGCGAAACCGGGCAGCTTGTTGGCGCGCCTCCGGTATCCGCAATCGTTCCGAACTACAATCACGGGCGCTTTCTCGATCGCCGGATCAAATCCATACTGCGCCAGAGATGGCGGGTCAGCGAGCTGATCATTCTGGATGACGCGTCGACGGACAACAGCCTTGACGTGATCAATCGCGCGATAGCTAGTGCGAACGTCCCATGCCGTGTCATCGAAAACGAATGCAACTCTGGAAGCGTTTTCAAGCAATGGCAAAAAGGACTAGCGGCCGCGACCGGAGACATCGTCTGGATCTGCGAAAGTGATGATGATTGCCATGAAGAATTTCTGGCGACCCTCGTTCCCTATTTTGCCGATCCAAGCGTCATGCTCGCCTTTGGCACCATCAATTTCATCGATCGCGACGGCAACGAGAGAGAGAGCGCCAACGCCTACCGGGGCTACTCGAATTTCTTTGCACGCCCTCAGATTGGAAGCGCTTATGCTTGGTTCAACGGGCCGCTCGGAACGCGATGTGTCATCAGCAACGTCGGCGGCTGCATCTTCCGCCGTCAGAACCTCGCCGATGACATCCAGTCAGAGCTTGAGACCTATCAGACGTGCGGAGACTGGTTTCTGTACAGCCGCCTCGCGCGCGGAGGCAAGATCGCGTTTGACCCGAATGCATGCGCATCGTTTCGCGTTCACGACAACAACACGTCCATCTCGAGCTTCAGCACTTTCGAATACTATCGGGAATGTCTGCGCGTCCTACAGGCATTCCGTCGCCATTATGGTATCGACCGCCGCGTCGTGCGCGCAGCGATGCAAAACATCTATCATCAATGTCTTCAACATCTCGATCGAAGAACTGCACGAGAGATCATCGAGCCGGGTGCTTTCCGCAGCATTGTTGCGGTCCCAAGAAAGATAAATCACGTTCTCGTTTCGGTGGATATTTCGGAGATCGCGGCGATAATGGCAAGAGCATCCGAGCTTGCAAAGAGTGGTGACGACGTTTCTCTCATCGTCGATGGACGAGATTTCGCACAGGAACTCCGATCCGAGCTTCCCGGTGAAATCGCCATTTTCGTACGAGAAAAGATCACCGACCCCGACGCGAACTTCTGCGCCGCGTTCGGCGTCACATCCCATCTTCACTGGCGCTAGCTGCTTCCGTCAGCTGCCTGCTCGTCTATCTCATGAACTGATTGACGAAATCCGCGCCGAGCCCGACAGCCTCGTAATGCTTCCGGCACGCCTCGATGAGCTGGAAGTTGTCCTCGACGAGAGTGACGTTATCGCTTTCGTCGATGTAGAGCGTCGGTCCCTGGATGAAGAAGACCGTCTGCATTTCGTCGCCCGCATCGCAGGTAAGCGTGTGCGTTTCGCCAGG
>CAYYDL010000507.1:0-1531 GCA_964470545.1 uncultured Hyphomicrobium sp.
CCTGGCGAAACGCACACGCTTACCTGCGATGCGGGCGACGAAATGCAGACGGTCTTCTTCATCCAGGGACCGACGCTCTACATCGACGAAAGCGATAACGTCACTCTCGTCGAGGACAACTTCCAGCTCATCGAGGCGTGCAGGAAGCATTACGAGGCTGTCGGGCTCGGCGCGGATTTCGTCAATCAGTTCATGAGATAGACGAGTAGGCAGCTGACGGAAGCAGCTAGAGCGTGTTCACGTTTGGCCGACTCTATTTGGGATTCCCATTTAGCGCGAACAGTGATTCAGAATGGATGCTGGTTGAGGAGGCCAGCATCCATGGCCAAAGCCTTCGACCCTGACCTTCGCCGCCGTCTCGCATCGGCTGTCGATGCCGGGGCCTCATGCCGCTCCGTCGCAGCTCGGTTCGCGGTGAGCGAGTCGGCTGTGATCAAGCTGATGCGCCGCTTTCGGGCGACCGGCAGCCTTTCTCCGGGCAAGATGGGAGGCCATCGCCGGCCGATTCTCGAAAGTGAGCGCGACTGGCTGATGGAGCGCGTCGCGAAACAGCCCGACATCACAGTCCGTGCGCTCGCCGACGCGCTTGCCGAGCGTGGGATCATCGTCAGTCACGTTTCGGTCTGGAACCTTCTCAGGCGCGAGAACCAGACCCATAAAAAAAAGCGTGCTCGCCAGCGAGCAGGATCGCCCTGACGTCGCGCGCCGCCGCCGGCAGTGGCGTCAGCGCCAGGGGTCCATCGATCCGGCACGCTTGGTCTTCATCGACGAGACGTGGACCAAGACGAATATGGCCCCGTTGCGCGGATGGGCCCGGCGAGGGGTACGCCTGCGCGATCATGTTCCTCACCGGCACTGGCGGACGCTGACGTTCATCGCCGCCCTGCGCCAGGACGGCATCACTGCGCCCTGTCTGTTCGACGGTCCGATCAATGGTGAGAGTTTTCGCGCCTACGTCGAGCAGATCCTGATGCCGACGCTGAAGACGGGCGACATTGTCGTGATGGATAACCTCGGCAGCCACAAGAGCAGAGCCGTGCGCGACGCCATCAAATCCGTTGGGGCGCGGCGGCTGTTCCTGCCTGCCTACTCGCCCGATCTCAACCCGATCGAGCAGGTCTTCGCCAAACTCAAGACGCTGCTCAGAAAGGCCAGGGCACGCACATGCGACGCCGTCAACGATGCTATCGCCGCGCTGCTTCCCGACTTCTCGCGTGACGAATGCGACAACTACTTCGTCAACGCAGGATATGCGTCCAAATGAGATGAACGGGCTCTAGCGGTGTCGGGGCGGCGTTAGGCCTTAATCGGCCGTTGCCTGCGAGGCGGACTTTGCCGGCGCTGCTGTGCCCGATGCTTTTTCCGGTGTGCTCTGGGCCGCGCCAACCGTCTTGGCGCTCTTTTGCTTCGATACGGTGCGCTTTCTTTTCGATTTGTGCTTGGCGCCGGCAAGATGGCGATGATGTCCGCCACACCCCCACGCCGCGACGGTATCGCGGACCGACATCACGGTTTTGAAATTCGGATCCAT
>CAYYDL010000508.1:0-1966 GCA_964470545.1 uncultured Hyphomicrobium sp.
CAAAAAGAAAGCCGGCCGCTCCGGGGGGAAGGAGCGACCGGCGGTAGCCGCCGGTGAGGGATCCAGCGGCACGGGGGTTCAAAACTCAATTACTCTGCAGCGTGACGAAAGTTGCGGCTGCTCTCCAAACTATCGAAACCAAGCGATGCCGCGACCGCCGCGTGCATGATCCGTCCGTCTTTGACGTTCAATCCTCCTGCAAGATGGGGATCGCGATCGAATGCCGCAAGACCCTTATCCGCAAGTTTCATGACAAACGGCAGCGTTGCGTTGTTGAGGGCCTGAGCGGAGGTCACGGGCACGGCGCCCGGCATGTTGGCGACGCAGTAGTGGATGACGCCATCGACTTCGAATGTCGGGTGGGCGTGCGTCGTCGGCTTCGATGTCTCGAAGCAACCACCCTGATCGATCGAGACATCGACCAGCACGGCGCCCTTTTTCATGTCCTTCAACATCGCGCGATTGACGAGCTTCGGCGCGCTCGCACCAGCGACGAGCACAGCACCGATAACGACGTCGGCCGCCAGAACCTCGTTCTCGATCGTCTCCATCGTGGAGGCGAGCGTTCGAACGCGGCCCTCGAAGAGCTCATCGAGCTGACGCAAGCGCGGTAGCGACCGGTCGATGATGGACACGTCGGCACCGAGGCCGGTCGCCATCCGCGCTGCATGCGTACCGACCACCCCGCCGCCGAGTACAACGACCTTTGCAGGCTTCACGCCCGGCACGCCGCCCATCAGCACTCCACGCCCGCCTGTCGGACGGCGCAAAGCGATGGCGGCAGCTTCAATCGAAAGCCGGCCTGCGACTTCGCTCATGGGTGCGAGCAGCGGCAGGCCGCCTGACGCGTCGGTGACGGTCTCGTAGGCGATGGCGGCGGCGCCGGATTCCAACAGGCCAATGGCCTGCGGTGCGTCGGGTGCGAGGTGCAGATAGGTGAAGAGGATCTGATCCGGCTTCAGGCGCTTCCACTCGACCGGCTGGGGCTCCTTCACCTTCACGATCATCTGGGCGTCGAAAAAGACTTCGTCAGCCGTTTTGACGATACGGGCACCGGCCTTCTCATAGGCGGCATCATTGGCAAAAATACCGGCCCCGGCCCCTGATTGAACGATCACCTCGTGCCCATGCGCCGCGAGTTCCCGAACCGAACCCGGGACCAAGCCGACGCGAAATTCATCGCTTTTGATTTCCGTAGGAACACCGATGCGCATCATCCGCTCCTGTAAAGCGCAGCCCCGATCTTCTACAGCGTAGATTGCCATAAGTGCCGAGCCGTTAACCGGCAATTTTTGTTGTGCCGCGTCAGATTTTCGCAGAAAGTCGGCGAATATCCCTCCTGAGACGCTTAAAAATGGCGCCAGTACTCCTAGATGCGCTCGATAAGGCCATTCTGGCCGCTCTGCTCGCCGATGGGCGGCAAAGCCAGGTCGATCTTGCGGAATGCGTCCCGCTTTCTCCGACCGCCATCGCGCGGCGCATTCGGGCGCTGGAGCAGTCGGGCGTCATTGCAGGATATCATGCGGAAATCGACCGCAAGGCCCTTGGCCTTACGATGATGGCGATTGTGCAGATCAGCCTCGAAAGCCAGAGCCAAGAGCTGCTGGACGCCTTTGAAAAGGCAGCGGCAGCCGCGCCGTCAATCGTCTCGTGCTACATGATGTCGGGGCAGGACGATTATCTGATCACCGTGCTCGCGCGCGATCTCGCGGATTTCGAACGAATCCACAAGGAGCAGCTTTCGCGCCTCCCCGGCGTCGCGCGCCTGCACTCGAGCTTCGTCCTGCGGGAGGTGGCGAGCCGCTCGCTGCCCATATCCAGTCTGCTGCGGTGAGGCGCGTCATGCTCGCGCGAGGAACCCTCCCGAACGCAGCGCGGGCCCCCCAGCGGGACCCACGCCGCCGGGTCCCTATCCGCAACGCGAGTCCTCTGCCGAATCCCCGGCCTTAGACACGCGCACCGGGTG
>CAYYDL010000509.1:0-9438 GCA_964470545.1 uncultured Hyphomicrobium sp.
GGTTGCGACGCCCTCTTCATCGCCTCCGGCATTCATCGCCACGAAACGGTCGACGGGATAGATCTTTCTGCAACGAAGCTCGGCGATCTTTTCGGTGCCGATGCACCGCCCGCGCTCGGAGCGATGCTGGAGCTTGCATGGTAGCCGCGTCGCTTATTTGATCGGCGCGCCGGAAACTTCCTTCGGCATCTCGGTCTTCGGACGCTTGGGCTCGGGGCCGTCTGAAAAGCTGTTGAAGACGACATCGGGCGACGTCGTATTATGCTGCGAGGGAGAGAGCCGCCCGATCCAGATGTCCGTTGCGCGGGCATGATCGAACTTCATGATGTTCTCTTCGCGCCAGCCCTTGGCGCCCTGCTCGCGTACGGCAATACGCGCGGTGTCGTTATTGAATTCCGTCACGTACATCGATCGCAGCATCGCGAACGGGCCGCCGGAGATCGGCTGATCGAATGACACGTCGAGTGCGAGCTTGTTGATGTCGACGCTCGCGATCTTCACGGTGGCCGAACCGCCTTTTTCGAAAGACAACGTGAACTGGCGCTTTTCGGGATCGAATGCGGCCTCCTTGAGCTGAACGTATGGCCGCTCATCATGCTCGATCGGGCCGACGAGGAAGGATGACCCATAAGCGGTGATATGCATGCTGGGTGGCGTCATCGGGCGCGGGCGCCAATAGCCGTCCTGCGGGTAAAGCACGAGGACTTCGTCGGCGCGGCCTTTCTTGACGACCCAGACCTGCAGCAGATGAATGCCTTTCCACACCTTATCGCCGACGCGAACCGTCGCGGTCGATGGGCGCCAGAAGGACGGATAAGTATATCCGACGAGCCAGAGATTCCTCTCGCCGACGAGCGTGATCTTCTTCGGCTTCCCCGGCGAAACGTAGACCGGATCCTTCGACATGTCGCAGGCCGTCCAATCGGGCTCGATATTGGCGCGCATACTGGACGAAAGATAGACGGGATGGGCAGCCTCGATGCGGAAGGAGCGGACGTTCTTATTGGAGAACGCAACCGCGACATTGTCCTTTTCGGCGCAGAGCACCGGTTCACTTTCATTTTCTACGTCGACCGCGAGGCCATCGAGCGATGCCGCCAAAGCGGGCGTGAGAGGTGCTGCGGCAGCAATTGCGACCAAGACGAGAAAGCGAACGAACAGCGACGGCATTCAATACTCCGAATTCGATTGGTGCTATAAGTATGGATCGAGCAACGCATAGACGTCGCCCGAATTCGCATCGTGCGGCACATTGCTCAGGTGACCGGCCATCTCCGCGTCAGAGAGCCAGCGATCGAATACCAATGTCTGTGTTTCGCCGAGAGACAAGTTGTAGCGATAGCCGCCAAGCGCCGACAGGCGATCGAAGCACGCCATCGCGACGTCGCGGGCGATGGTCGTGAACTCGAACGACAATGCCTTAATCGGCTGTGAGAGGCCGCGCAGGACGGCGTCTTCGAAGCCTTCAACATCGATCTTGATGAAGGATGGGACGCCGTAGCGGGCAATCAGGCCGTCGAGCGTGATGGTCTCAATCGGGATATGCGCATCCCAGACTTGCCCCTCCCAACCCGGCGCGCCTTCGGCCTGATGGACGAAAGCTTCCGACAATGTCGAGACGGTCGGATTTGCGGTATTGACGAACAACTCCCGCAGTCCCGCCTGGGGACCGACCGCGCGATCAACGATTTCGACCAGAGGGTCGCGGCCATGGATGTGGTGAAGCGCCGAGAACAGCAACGGCTGCGGCTCGACCGCAATGACTCTTGCACCGAGCCTCCGAAACGACGACACGCGATCCCCGACGTGGGCACCGATATCGAAGGCGAGCGCACCGGGCTCGATAAAGCGGCGATACAGATTGTCCATCGCCGCACGCGGCGCGTCGGGCCCGAGATAGACCCGCAATGACCGAAAGACGCCGTGCAATGACTGCGAAACCATAAGCGTTACTGTCTCGCCTCAAGGGCTCGTATCTCGGGCGGCGGCGCGAAGTCTTCCGGGATTCCGGCTATGCCATGGCGCCGGAAAAGGCGGCCAACGCCAGGACTCGCGGTTACGACGGCAAATGGAATCGCGAGCAGATAACCGGCCGTCAGCGGCAAACTCCAAAGAAGAAGCGCAGGCGAGGAGACCGCGAGAGACGCATAAAGAGAGAGCCCGAACAGAAGTTGCGGCCAGAGCGCTTCGAATGCTGTTCGCCAACTCAAGCCAGCGCCGTCGCGGCGCTGCGCACTCCACGTGATCGACTTCCCGAAGACGAGCGCGATCATGAAGATCGACGTGCGAATGGTCGTAATGGTTGCAACAAGCAGGGAAAAAACGATTTCCGTAACGGCACTCAACGTGAACCTCAATCCGCCTCCGAATCTCCGAACCTCACCCGTCGTCATGAGCGCATCGGCTATGCCGGCGAGTTTCGGTGCGAGGTGCATCACCAGCAGTAGCCCGTAGAGCATCTCGATTTCATGCCAGGGGAAGTCGGCGACATTTTGAGCGTGGAGGAGCACAACCGGCAAAAGAGCCGCGAACAGCGTCCATGCCGGGACGCCGAGGAACATCAGGATTGCCCAGAGGAGTTGAAAGCGGCTGACGGGTTTCAAGCCTTTCAGCCCGATCAACCTGAAATACTGCAGGTTCCCCTGGCACCAGCGGACGTCGCGGCGCATGAATTCGAGGAGGTCAGGCGGATTGTCTTCATAGGACCCTGTCTCGACGGGCAATACCCGCACCTCGTATCCGGCGCGGCGCATCAGAACGGCTTCGACCTGATCATGCGAAAGGATTTGCTTGCCGCCGAGGAGTCCGTCCAGCGCGCAGTACTCGACATAGGGCTTGATGCGAACGACGGCATTGTGGCCCCAGAACGGTCCGCAATCTCCGACCCACCACGCCTGTCCCATCGTGTACGTCCGCATGCCGAGACGCATGCCGAACTGGAAGAGGCGCGCGAAGGCTGACAATGACGGCGTTCCGACGACGAGGCTCTGCAAAATGCCGATGCGCGGGTGTCTCTGCATGATACGCACGAGATTGACGATCGTCTCGCCCGTCATCAGGCTGTCTGCATCCAGCGCCAGCATGAGTTCGTAGTCGCCGCCCCAGCGTTCCGCGAAGTCCCGGAGATTGCCGGCCTTGAAGCCCCTATTGTCAATCCGGCGCCTGTAGACGATGCGCGTGCGATCCGGATCAGCGTCCCGCCAAGCCGCGACGCACGCTTCCTCCTGCCGAACGATTTCGGGGCGGTCGCTGTCGCTCAGAATGAAATAAGAAAAGCGCGTGCCGTCGGACGTCCGGTCGAGACTTTCTTTCATGATCTTGAGGCGAAGCAGCGCCCGCGCCGGGTCTTCGTTCCGCAGGGTCATCAGGACGGCAGTGTTAACCGTGATGGGCGATCGATCTTCTCCGAACGCGCCGTATGCGGCCCGGTCGGCGGATCGCGTTCCGGTCGCATGAAGCTGCCACAGGCCGATGAGAGCATTCCAGAAGCCCAGTACCGGCCAAGGGACGCCCAATGCCACACAGAAAACCATAGCTGCCGCCGAGACCGTCCAGCCGCCACGCGAGAGCAAAGTCGCCGTGACGAGGATGATGAGAAGCCACGTCGCAATGTTGAGAAAGAGCACCACATATCGCCGTCGGGTCAGCGTCGCTCTTGCGTCGAGGCCCGCCGGGGTCGTAAGGCTCTGCTCCTCGGGCATTGTCATTCCATCGGACTTTGACAGCCCGTCGGGCCCGGCACCGAGTGTCATCACCGACCAGTCCTTCGCAATGAATGACCCGCAGAGCAAACTTCCGACCAGCACCACGCCGACGCGCCGCAGCCAGGGCCAGATCGTGGTGGCGCGGGCGCTCTGGTACGTCAAGCCCGGAGCAGCCGAGCTGCGGACAGAACGGCTCGCCCCGCCGCCTCCAGGCTATGCGCGGATTGCCGCGGAATATTCCGCGATCAGCCGCGGCACCGAACGGCTCATCGCCCTGGGGCAGGTTCCGGAAAGCGAATGGTCGCGGATGCGCGCGCCACTTCAAGCCGGGGAGTTCCCGTTTCCTGTCAAATACGGCTATTCAGTGTCAGGTGTCGTGACGGCGGGCTCCGACTCCCTTGTGGGCAAGCGTGTCTTTGTCTTGCATCCGCATCAGGACCATTTTCTTGCACCGGACTCGATGTTGGCCATCCTGCCGGATGCCATTCCATTCCGTCGAGCGGTCCTCGCCGCCAACTTGGAAACCGCTCTCAATGCCCATTGGGATGCGGGCACCACGCTGGGCGACCGGGTGCTCATCGTGGGCGCAGGCCTTGTCGGCCTGCTAACAGCGTATCTCGCACACGCTATAGCGGGGACAGAGGTTGCTATCATGGATGTCAATCACGACCGAGCAAGTCTCGCGGAGGCGCTCGGCGTCCGTTTCGTGACACCCTCGCAAGCGCCGCGCGAAAACAGGGTTGTCTTTCACACGAGCGCAACGGCTGCGGGGCTGCAGGCTGCCATAGACTCCTGTGCGTTCGAGGGAACGGTCGTCGAGATGAGCTGGTATGGCTCACAACCGGCAACGGTGACGCTGGGCGGAGCATTTCACAGCCGGCGACTGAAAATCGTCTCGTCGCAGGTTGGCCATGTGGCGCCGAGCCATCGCGGCCAGCTGAAGCATCGCGATCGCCTTGAGCGTGCCATTGCCCTTCTCGAAGACGATCGCCTCGATCGCCTCGTTGCTAACGAGGTGCACTTCGACGACTTGCCGACGCAATTGCCGCGCATCTGGTCGTCGTCGGACTTGCCGCCGATCATCCGTTATTAATTACATCGGGAAAACGCAATGTATGCCGTCGAAGTCCGCAGCCGCATCATGATCGCGCATTCGCTGCCCGATCCTTTCTTCGGTCCAGCGCAGAACCTGCACGGGGCGACGTTCGTCGTCGACGTTGCGTTCTTTCGCGAAGAGCTGACGAGCCAGAACGTCGTCGTCGATATCGGGGCGGCGCTCGACGTTCTTGGCAAGACGCTCGAGCCGCTCGCCTACCAGAATCTCGACGTCCTGCCGCAGTTCAAAGGCCAACTCACGACGACGGAATTCCTTTGCAAGTATGTCTTCGACCGTATTGCGAAGGCCGCCCAGACCGGCGCGCTCGGCGAAGACGCCAAATCGCTCTCGCGCATCCGCGTGACATTCTCGGAAACCGATCTCGCACGCGCCAGCTACGAAGGGCCGATCCGTGGCTGAAGCGGTCTTCGCCATCCCAGGAGATCTGAAAGCGGCGACCGGGGGGTACACCTACGACCGCCGGGTGATCGAACTACTGCCGGCCTTCGGCGTTCCCGTTTCAATTCTCTCGCTCCCCTCCTCGTTTCCGAACCCGTCCGAGGAGGATCTCGAGGAAACCCGCAGGATTCTCGCGACACGACCGTCCACGTCCGTGCTTGTGGTGGATGGCCTGGCGTACGGTGCATTCACCGACAGCTTGCTCGAGGCGCTGAAGGGCCGTGTGATCGGCCTCGTGCATCATCCCTTGTTTCTCGAAACGGGGCTGCCGCATGCGCGGAAGGTCGAATTGAAAGCAAGTGAAGAGCGGGCGCTGAAACGCGCCAACCATGTCATCGTGACGAGCCGCACGACGAAGCGCATGCTCACCGAGCAGCTGGGGCTCTTTCCCGAGAAGATTACGATCGCGGAACCAGGTACCGATCCGGCGCAACGCGCGACGGGAACGGGCGCGCCGCTGCAAATTCTGGCCGTGGGCGCGGTGCTGCCGCGAAAGGGCTACGATATCCTGGTTGAAGCCCTCTCACCGCTAAAGGATCTCGACTGGCGGTTGACGATCGCCGGTGCGCTCGATCGCCATCCTCAAGCGGTTGAGGCCGTCCAAAGCGCCATTCGCGATCACGGTCTTGAGGATCGCGTGACGCTTGTCGGGAAGGTCGTGCCGGCGACGCTCGAACGGCTCTACGAAAGCGCCGATCTTTTCGTCTCTGCGTCGCTTTTCGAGGGTTACGGAATGGTTCTTGCCGAAGCGATGGCGCGCGGCTTGCCGATCGTGCTTGCTGCGGGTGGCGCCGCAGCCGAGACGGCGGGAGAAGCTGCGGCGCTGCACGTCGAAGCGGGGAATGTTCCGCAGCTCACCGCTGCTTTGCATCGCGCGCTGACGGACAAGAAGCTGCGCGATCGGCTCGCGGATGCCGCATGGGAGGCGGGGCGCACACTCCCAACCTGGCACGAAACGGCGCGCCGGTTCGCCGCCGTCATTCTAGGGCTCAGGCCATGAACGATTTCTCTCCCGAATGGCTTGATCTCCGCGAGGCTGCCGATGCGCGTGCCCGCAATGCGAATGTCGCGAATGCGGTCGCAGCGCGCTTTACGCTGCGAGAAGAACTGAACGTTCTCGATCTCGGCTGCGGCACGGGCGCCAACCTTCGCGCGACCGCGCCTCTCCTGCCCTCTCGGCAGACCTGGACGCTCGTTGATCGCGATGTGGCGCTTCTTGATGCGGCCAAGGGCAAGCTCACCCGTTGGGCTGATCGTCATATCGTCGAAGGAGATGCGCTGGAAATTGAAAAGGGTGGCCGCAAAATCCGCGTCGTTTTCAGAGAGGCCGATCTTGCACGCGACACGAAAGCTCTGGTGGATGAAGGTGCGCAACTCATCACAGCGTCGGCTTTTTTCGATCTGACATCAGAAAGCTATATCCGGGAATTCGCGAAAGCCGTCACTTCGCGGCGGGCGGCGTTTTATACCACCCTGACCTACAACGGCCTGCAGAAGTGGACCCCGCACAGGCCAGCCGACAATCAGATTGCCGCGGCGTTCCAGCGCCATCAGATGCGCGACAAAGGCTTCGGACCAGCGGCGGGCCCCCTCGCCTCATCGCATCTCGTCGATCAATTCCGCATCAACGGGTACGTGGTGCTCAATGGCCAGAGCCCGTGGGAACTCGAACGCCAGGACCGGATGCTGATCGAAGAACTCCTTCGCGGTTACGCCGTCGCCGCCACGGAAGATGGAGGCCTCGACGAGAAGACCGTCGTCGCCTGGCTCAACGTTCCGCGCACCGCCGCTTTCATAGGACATACCGACGTCTTCGCGACGCCTCCGTGAGATCGATCTTGATCAGCCGACGCGCTTCGGGATCATGCGTTCGACAACCCGGTCTCCGCGGATGAAACGATGATAGATGGCCGCGAGAATGTGCAGCGTGACGAAGACGATGAGCAGAATCGCGCCGATCTCGTGCCATTCGAAAAGCTCTTTGGCGAGGTCTTCGTCCTTTACGGTCATCGCGGGTAGCTGGAACCCGAAAATGTCCCGATAATCACCGTATAAAATCGCCTCCAGTCCGATGAGCGGTACCGCGAGGATCAGCAGGTAAAGCACCCAATGGACGAGATGGCTGACGCCTGTGAGCGGCGCCGGGACTGTCGGGTCCGACTTCGGCGCACCACGCGTCAGGCGATAGAAGAGTCGCCACACAACGAGCGCGAGTACGGTCAAGCCGATGAGCTTATGTGAGCTATAGAGAAACCCGGTCAGTGCATCCCAGACGCCTTTGACCGGCTCGCCCTTCTCGTTGACCGACGGCATCTCGTTGCCGCGGTAGGACATGTAAAAGCCGAGTGGCAATTGAATAAAGATCAGTAGCGCGATCAACCAGTGCAGCCCGCGAGCCGTCGGCGTGTAGATGGGAAGATCATATTTCGGATCCTGTGCCATGGCCGCTCGCCTCGCCGCTGATGCCTCATATTACATTCGAACAGCCCGTTAGCTGCGTCAAGAATGGGGGGCTGACGCGAACCATCATACGTTCCGAATTTTACCGATCGGCGATGGCGGAAAGTTAGAACACAAAATCCGATTTTAAGCAGATATAAGAAACATCTCGGTCGTGCTAGAAGGATGCCTATCGCGCGAAGGGAAAGTCGTGCGGGGGAGCCGACTGTCCCAGGCCGTCTCGCGCAATTGTCTTGTGTGTTGCACAACCCTATCTGCTCGCTGCCACGTTGCCTCGTCCCGTCACCCTCATAGCATTCCCATGACCACCAAGCCGCTCGGTCTTATCGCGATTTACACGCGCTCCCTCGCGCTCCTCGCCTCGGAGAAATATCTCGCGATGGGACTTGCCGCGGCAGGGGTCGTCATCGCAGTGACGCAGCTCGCGGAGCCCATTCTGTTCGGGCGTGTCGTCGATGCCTTGAGCAAGGGCGAAAGCGCGTTTGTTTATATCGGGCTTTGGGCGCTGCTTGGGCTTTTTGGAATCGTGGCAGGGGTTGTTGTCGGCATCAATGCCGACCGGCTCGCGCACCGTCAGAAGCTCCTGCATCTCGCGAGCGTTTTCGAGAAAACCATCTCGCTGCCGCAAAGCGCACACGCTGCGCGCGGCTCCGGTGCAACGATCCGAACGATCCTTTCCGGCACCAGCGCGCTTTTCTGGCTTTGGCTCGGCGTCATGCGCGAGCAGTTGGCCGTCGTCTTCGGGATTATTCTTCTCGTGCCGACCGCATTTGCCATGGACGTTCGCATGGCGACGATCCTTGTCGCGTTGGCGGCGGCCTATACACTGATGCACGTCCTCGTGGTGAAGCGGACGTCCGTCGGGCAGGCTGCGGTCGAAGCACATGAGACGGCACTCTCTAGCCGTGTCGTCGATGTCGTCGGCAACGTGACCGTGGTGCAGAGTTATGCGCGGATCAAGGCCGAGTCGGATGCTCTGCGCGGCCTCGCAAACGATCTTCTCACTGCCCAATATCCGGTGCTGACATGGTGGGGCATCCTCACCGTCATGCAGCGCTCGGCAGCGACGTTGACGATGGTGATCATCTTTTCGGCCGGCGCGGCGCTTGTCGGGCGTGGCGAACTAACGGTGGGACAGATCGTCAGTTTCGTCGCGTTCGCAACGCTCCTGATTTCCAAGCTCGATCAGCTTTCGGGATTTGCAGTGCGGATCGACCAGCAGGCGCCGACCATCACGGCATTGTTCAACTTGATGGACGAGTCGGGTACGGAGGGCGACCGGCTCGGCGCCAAGCCGCTCACGGCCGTCGAGGGTGCGGTGACGTTCGACAACGTGAGCTTCCGGTATGATGGAAGCGCACAAGGCATCGCCGACGTCTCGTTCGTCGCGAAAGCCGGAGAGACGATCGCATTCGTCGGGCCGACCGGATCGGGCAAGTCGACGACCATCGGCCTCCTGCAACGCTTCCTAAAGCCCAAATCGGGGCGCATCCTAATCGACAATCAGGATATCGCGGGCGTTACGATCCAATCGCTCAGGGGTGCGATCGCGGTGGTCTTTCAGGACGCGGGCCTGTTCAATCGGTCGATCGGAGACAACATCCGCATCGGAAAACCGAACGCGACGAATGCGGAGGTCGAACACGCGAGCCGGCTCGCCGAAGCGCACGACTTCATCATGCGCAAGCCGGGCGGTTATGAGTTCGTCATCGGAGAGCG
>CAYYDL010000510.1:0-2393 GCA_964470545.1 uncultured Hyphomicrobium sp.
CGTTCCAGTTCCGGCTGCGGATCGCCCTTCAATAGAGACCATGCGCGGGCGCGGCGGAAATAGAGTTGCGCGTCATATTCGAGGGTCATGCCGTAACCGCCGAATGCCCTGGTTGCCCTCACCGTACCCTTGGCAGCTGCATCCGTGGTCCACCAATAAGCCATGGAGATTGCCGCTGCCGCAGCCTTGGGGTCATGCGCCAACGCCCAAACAGCTCGCCAGATCAAAAGCCTGGCACCCTCGATATCGGTCCAGGAATCCGCCAGCGGGTGAGCCAGACCCTGATAGGCACCGATCGGCTTACCGAAGGCGTGGCGCTCCTTGGCATAGTCGGCCGCTAATTCGAGAACCCGGCGGCAGGCGGATGTGATTAGGGTTGCGGTCAGCAGCGTCCATTCCTCGACAGCGGCATGATACCGGCGTACTGCCTCAGGCCCTTCGGCAAGCACCTCGCCGCCGTCCGTCAAATTCTTGTAGGCCAGCGCCAAGTGGCCGAGATTGTCCACATGACCATTCGCCGGCGGCATCAACACTAGCGTCGTCCCGCGCAACGCAATGATGCCCTGAGCGACCCCGCCCCCGGGGATCAATTGACGACTCTGTCCTTCCGCCGACGCCACTGCATGGAGCGCGAGCGTGATGATCATCCCATCATCGGTCACCTGTCCCAACCAGCCTCGTGATTCCGGCGTGTTCACGTCGGCGAGCAGACGCGCGGTGACGATCGATTCAACCAGCGGAATCGACGCCAGATAGCGGCCGGCGCTCTCCGCCGCCAGCACAGCGTCGGACAAGCTACCGCCGCCGCCGCCCAATTCCTCGGGCACACGCATGACCGGCACCCCCATCGCCACCACCTGACCCCACAGCACCGGATCGAAACCGGTGGCCTCTGCGGCGCGGATCCGCTCGCTCGTCGATTGCTCACGAAACAGCCGTTCAAAAGTGTCTTTGAGTAGGGTCTGCTCTTCGGTGAGAGAAAAGTTCATGCCGATTTTTCCTTATGACTCCCCATCCGCCGGCGCTTTGTAGAGGTTGCGCAAAGCAACCTTACTTACTTTCCCGCTCGGCAAACGCGGCAGTTCGTTGACGAAATCGATACTCTTGGGGCGCTTGTAGCGTGCGATGCGGGTGGCACAGAAGTCGATCAACTCCGCGGCCGTTACCGACGCACCGGGTTTACGGATCGCTACCGCCTTGACGGCCTCACCCCAATGCGCGTCCGCAACGCCAATAACGGCAACATCGGCCAAGCTACCATGTTCTAACAACGCCTCCTCGACTTCGCGGCAGTAGATGTTCTCCCCTCCCGAGATAATCATGTCCTTCTTGCGATCGACTAGGAACAAGAATCCGTATTCGTCGAAATAGCCGATGTCGCCGCTGTAATACCAGCCATCCCTAATTGCCTCCAAAGTGGCGGCGTGATTGTTCCAATATCCCGCCATGGTGCCCTGAGTGCGCATGATAACTTCGCCAGGAACGCCCGCCGGAAGATCCTTCCCCTGATCGTCGACGACGCGCAATTCAGAATCGGGAAAAGGCTCGCCCACCGATCCCAGTCGTCGCAATTCGGCTTCGCTACCTTCCAGATGATGCTGATGCGGATAGAGGACAGACCCACTCGATTCGGTGGCTCCGTAGGAATTGAGAAATATCCGTCCGAATTTTTTGACCGCGCGCCGCAACAGCGTCACCGGCATTGCCGCCGCGGCACAATTCACAATGCGCAGCGAAGACAGGTCGTGATCATCAATCTGCGGCAGATCCATCATCGACTGCAGCATCGTCGGCGCCATGTGTCCCATAGTGATTCGCTCATCCTGTACGGTCTGCAGGGTGTGCGCCGGATCGAACTGACGATGCACTACGACGCTGGCGCCCGCGCAAAAAGCGCCGAACGCGAGGGAGGTCGCGCCGACATGGAACAACGGCATCTGCAACAGCAGCCGGTCATCGGCGCGCATCGCCATGACGATAACGTTGCGCTGATAGCCAACCATATTTTGCATCTGGGTCTTCAAGACCCCCTTGGGACGCCCGGTTGTACCGCTGGTATAGATGAGAGTCGCGTAATCATCGGGACGTGGACTCACGGCAATGGACTCCGAAGAGCCGCTTTCCAACAGCGCATCGTAGTCATGCGCCCAGTCAAGCTTGGCGCCAATACAGACATACTGCTCAATGCCCGGAAGTTCGGCGCGCAGCGCCTCGATCATCGGCGCGTACTGCTCCTCAAAGACCAGAACACGGGGTGAGCAATCGCGCAGGATATAGGCAACCTCCGGCGGCGCCAAGCGAAAATTGACGGTAGCTATGATGAAGGCGCTGAGATGGCAAGCGCCATAGACCTCAAACCATTCATGGCGATTCATCGCCAGCATAGCGACACG
>CAYYDL010000511.1:0-6825 GCA_964470545.1 uncultured Hyphomicrobium sp.
ACCTTGATAGGTCATCTTTGTGCTGTATTGATCAAGCAATCGCGATCGATACTTCGTTGCATCACTGGGATGCGCGTCGGCTGCTGGGGGCAGAGCGCATGAAAAACTTGAACGGGCGGCGCGCCATCGACCTGAGTTCCAAAACGCGATCCGTTCGCCTTGAAGACATCGGCGCACAGTTGGAAGTGCGCAGGCACCCGGGCGCGCGTCGCTTGACGCTGCGCGTCAGCCGCACGCGGCGCGCCGTCATCGTCACGCTCCCCCTGCAATGCGACCTTGACGAAGCAGGCAGCTTCCTCAATCGCCATATCGACTGGGTCCGCGCACGTCTCGACAGTTTGCCGAACCACGTGCCTTTCGAAGATTCGGCCGCCATGCCGCTGCGCGGCATTCCGCACATCATCTCGTTTACGGGCGGCGTGCGCTCGCGTCTGATCACGATTGAAAAGCGCGGCGGTCAGCGTCCCGTGATTCTCGTCCCCGGCGACAAAAGCCTCGCCCCAAATCGCCTGACGCGATGGCTGTTCGAAGAAGCAAAGCGCGATCTCGTTGCCTGCGTCGAGAGCCATACGCGCCCGCTGTCGCTTCAGGCCCGACGCATCGCCGTGCGCGACCAGACAAGCCGCTGGGGCTCCTGTTCGACGACCGGCGCGTTGTCCTTCTCGTGGCGCCTCATTCTCGCTCCCCCGTTCGTCCTCGATTACGTCGCCGCGCATGAAGTCGCGCATCTCATCGAGATGAACCATGGACCGCGCTTCTGGGCGCTCGTCAAAAAGATCTGTCCGGAGTTCGAAAGTGCCAAGCAATGGCTTCAGGTGCTCGGCCCCGACCTCCATCGCTACGGACCGGCCCACGGGCGCGGCCGGTAGCGTCACCACCAATTCGTAAAGGGAAAGACGTTGCTCTGAGCCGTCGCGGCCTCCGGCGCCACGGCACCGCCAGCTTGCTTGTCCTCATCTCCCGGCGTCGTCTCGAGGGCTTTCTCGATGAAGTCTTCGCCGATGCTGTTCGCCGGATGTGAGATGTGTGGCGACACCATCGGTGCCGCATTCGTAGAGAAGATCGATTGCCCCTCCGCCGGGCTCCGCTGCCACGGGAGAATTTCACGCGCCTCGACGACTCGCGGGAGCCTGTTCGCAAGCCCGCCCCACACCGCCGCTTCGATCTGCGGATTGGCGACGACAGTTCCAGGCAACAGCAATGGCGGCAATTTTTCATGCGCCACCCGCATGACCTGATGCCAGATTTCGGCAGGCAGGCTACCGCCCGTTGCGCGGTTCATCGGCTTGCCGTCGTCGTTGCCGACCCAGACACCCCCAGTGAGCTGAGCCGTGTAGCCCATGAACCAGGCGTCGCGGAAATCTTGCGTCGTCCCCGTCTTGCCCGCGGCTGGCCGGTCGGCAAGTGCCGCACGCCGCCCCGTGCCGTAGACCACCGCCGCGTTCAACATGTCGTTGAGCGCGCCGAGGCGTCCGGCTTCGGCAATGGTCCGCTCGCCTCCCGGTGCATACTGGAAGAGGACATGCCCGTCGCTCGTCAGAATGCGGCTGATGACATGCGGCGCGACGACGTGACCGCCATTCGAGAACGCGGTATAGGCGCCGGCCATTTCGAGAAGCGTCACCTCGGAAGTTCCGAGCGCCAGCGACGGCCCGTCATGCAACTCCGACTTGATGCCGAGACGCTCGGCGAGGTCGATCGCCGTTCCGCGGCCGATATCCTGATTGAGTCGCACGGCGACGGTATTGATCGATTGCGCGATGGCGCGGCGAATCGGGATCGGCCCGGCATACTGGCCATTGTCGTTCTTCGGCGACCAGCCGCCGATCGTGATCGGCGCATCGTCGATCAGCGTATTGGGTGACATACCCTTGTTCAGCGCCGCAAGATAGATGAAGGGCTTGAACGCAGATCCGGGCTGCCGCCTGCCCTTGATCACGCGATTGAATTGGCTTTCCGCATAATCCTTGCCGCCGACCATGGCCCGGACGCCGCCGGTTCCGTCGAGCACGGTCAGCGCCGCCTGGGTCGCGCCGAAACTTGCACCCTTCTGCGTCAACGTCTGAGTAACGATTTCCTGCGCCCGCATCTGCAGGGTCTTGTCGACCGTTGTTTCAACGATGAGATCGGCATGTGTGTCGCCGATCGTCGCCGGTAACTGATCGAGCACATAATCGACGACGTAGCCCGCGTCTGCGGCGGTCCTTGCGATTTTCTGTTCGTTGAAGACGAGCATCTGCGCCAACGCCTGCGTTTCCTGCGCCTCGGAAATGAAACCCGCTTCGAACATTTTCTTGATCACGACGCGGGCACGGGCGCGAGCCGCTCCCGGATTGGATGCCGGAGAATATTTCGAGGGCGCTTTCAGAAGTCCGGCGATCACGGCCGCCTCCGGAACGGTCAGCTCGCTTGCCGACTTGTCAAAGTACCGTTGACTCGCAGCTTCGACACCGTAAGCGCCGCCGCCGAAATAGACCTGATTCAGATAGAGTTCGAGAATCTCCGGCTTCGTCAGCCGAACCTCCAGCCACAGCGCCAGCCCAAGTTCCGCGATTTTTCGCGTCAGCGTCCGTTCCTGCGTCAGGAACAGGTTCTTGGCGAGCTGCTGCGTCAGCGTCGAGCCGCCCTGCGCAAAGCGTCCCGCCCGGAGGTTGGCGAACATGGCGCGGAGCATTCCGAGCGGATCGACGCCGTAATGATCGAAAAAGCGCCGATCCTCCGTGGCCACGACGGCCGCCGGAAGCGCCTTCGACATCTTATCGAGCGCGATGAATTCCTGAGGTGCGCCGCGTTCGGCAAGAAGCGATCCATCGCGCGCCAGAATGCGAACCAGCGGCGCGTGCGCGGTGTTTCGGAGAGCCAGCGGGTCGGGGAAAACCACCGTGTAGTAGACCATCATGATCGCGAAGATCAGCATCGACAGGCCCGTTCCGAGAACGGCCGTGCTGAGCGCCAAGCGGTATCTCAGCTTCAATTTCCGCAAGCGCGATCGCTTGCCCCGAGGCGTCGCGCCTGCGGCCGGATTGTCGCCTGCGTGCGCGCCGCCGGGAAACGCCTGCGAAGCCACGGATTGAAAGGATCCCGGAAGCATGTGCGACGGCGCAGCAGGGCGCTTACGGCGTGGACCGAGAAGCACCCGGCGGATCAGCCATAGCGCAACGCGCAGGACAGCAGCTATCGCACGCAACACCGTCAAACCCTCGAAGGCGGAGCCCCCTCCCCTGCCGTCCACGCGCTTCAGAGATCCTGCGCTGAAGCACACAATCTCTGAAACTATTATCCGGCGTTGCCTAAAGCTGCGTTAAGTCCGGCTCTAAATCGGCATTGGAGACGGAGTTGGGTTGTAGCGGCGCGAACAATCCGTATACGGATTTCAGCGCGAAATGCCCTGTAGCGCCGCGCGTTCCGGATCGTCATACTCCAACGAAATCTTAAGGAGAGGTGATGTCGGCCGCAGGTGATCTGGCGAACTACAAGGATGCGCTTTTGGTTCTTGGTACTGCGGGTGTCGTCGTACCGCTTCTGCATCGGTATGGCGTCAGCACCGTCCTCGCCTTTTTGTTGTCCGGCGCGTTCCTCAGCACGGGCGGCCTCGGTGCCCTGACGCCCTATATCCCGCAGCTTTCCTATCTCACGATCACTGATCCTGAACGGCTTTCGAAATTCGCCGAATGGGGCGTCGTATTCCTGCTTTTCATCATTGGGCTCGAGCTTTCATTTGAACGCCTGTCAACGATGCGTCGCCTCGTTTTCGGCCTTGGCGCATCGCAAGTCGTTGTCTCCGCATTGTTTATCGGCCTTGTCGCCTATGGACTGGGTCAACCGCCGGCCATCGCCCTCGTGATCGGGGTTGCGCTCTGCCTGTCATCGACCGCCATCGTCATCGAGATGCTCGCGACGCAAAAACGCCTTGCAACCTCTGTGGGACGAACCAGCTTTTCGATCCTTTTGTTTCAGGATCTGGCCGTCGTGCCGATCCTTATTCTCGTCGGCATCCTACAGCCGGATAACAAAAGCTCGCTCGTGATCGGCATCATGACCGCGATCGTCCAGGCCGCGGCGGCCCTGATCGTGATCGTCGGCGTCGGCCGCTACCTGCTCCAGCCGCTATTCCGCCTCGTGGCGCAAACGCAGAACGAGGATCTTTTCATCGCGACGACGCTATTCGTCGCGGTGAGCACGGCTTTCATCACCGCCGCGGCGGGCCTGTCGATGGCGCTCGGTGCCTTCGTCGCCGGCCTGTTGCTCGCCGAGACCGAATATCGACGAGCGGTCCAGACGACCGTCGAGCCGATCAAGTCGCTGCTGCTCGGCGTCTTCTTCTTTTCCGTCGGCTCCCAGCTCGATCTGAAATCGCTTATTTCCGATCCGGCGGCGATCGTCTTGACGACGGTCGGCCTGCTCACCTTGCAGGCAGCGATCATCTACGTCTTGTCGCGCCTGTTCGGCATCGCACGCGGTGCTTCGATCGAAATCGCCGCATTGCTGGCTCCTGGCGGCGAGTTCGCCTTCGTGATCCTGACGCTTGCCGTCGATTCCCACCTCGTAAGCCGGGAGCTGACGAGCATCCTGCTGACGTCGGTTTCTCTGACGAGGGCCCTCATCCCTGCCTGCGCGAGGTTCGGACGCTGGCTCGCCAAGCGCCACGCACCTCCCGCTGCGGTCGACCCGGCCCTGACCGCGCTTCCCGGAAGCGAAGGGAACGTGAAGGCGCTTGTCGTCGGCTATGGCCGCGTCGGCCAATTGATCGGTGACCTGTTGGCCGAGCACAACGTCTCCTATATCGCCGTCGACCGCGCACCGGGCCTCGTTGCGAATGCCCGCCGCGAAGGCAAACCGGTTTACTTCGGTGACGTCCGCAACGTCGAATTCCTGGAGCACTGCGGTCTCGACACGGCGAAGGCCGCCATCATCACGATTCACACCCAGCCGGAGATCGATGCGATCGTGAAGTCGCTGCGATCGCGACACCCGAACCTTGTCATCGTTTCACGCGCCAAGGATGCGGTCCACGCGCGCCACCTCTACGAGATCGGCGTCAACGATGCGGTGCCCGAGACGATCGAAGCCAGCCTGCAGTTGTCCGAAGCAGCGCTCGTCGGACTGGGCGTCCCGACGGGTCTCGTGATCGCTTCGATCCACGAGAAGCGTGACGAGTTCCGCGCTGAGCTGCAGGGCGCCGCCAAGAAAGCCGGAACCGAAACCCGCGCCCTTCCCGGCCGCAAACGCGTGTGACAACCACCTCTGTCTTCCTCGGGCTCGTCCCGAGGATCCATTCGCCAGCGAATGTCCTACATGATGGATCCTCGGCATAAAGCCGAGGATGACAGCAGACTTACACGCAGCAGTTTTAGCAGAGACCTCAAACGTCCAAATTCGAAACGTTGAGCGCGTTTTCCTGGATGAAGTCGCGGCGCGGCTCGACGACGTCACCCATCAGCTTCGCGAAGATCTCGTCCGCTTCCGCGAGATCGCCGACCTTCACCTGCAAGAGCGTGCGCACGTCCGGATCGAGCGTCGTTTCCCAGAGCTGCTCCGGATTCATCTCGCCCAAGCCTTTGTAGCGCTGCAGATCGAGCCCTTTGCGGCCAGTCTCGTAAACGGCATCGAGCAGCGAACGCGGGCCGGTGATGACGTCCGTCTTATCCTTCCGCTTCAGCTTCGCGGGTGTGTCGTAGACTTCGACGAGATGCGCGTGGCGGTCATTCAAACGGCGCGCATCGAGCGAGCCAAGCAGCGCCCGGTCGAGCACATGCACTTCCGTCACGCCACGAACCTCGCGCTTGAACACGTAGCCGTCGTTGCCATAGCGGCCTTCCCAGCCGGTCTCCATCTCTTCCGCAATGGAATCAAGACGTTTCGCGATACGCTCCGCAATGGCGTTCGCCTTCTCGGCCGAAGGAGTGGTCAGAACCGAAGCATCGAAGACGCCGCCGATAGCACCCTGCTCAACGACGTCTCTGTTGTAGCGAGAATGCAGGCCGTTGATGCCGCCCGCAATCTGCCGTGCCTGTTCGACGACGTCGCGCAGATCCCGCCCCGCACGCTCCGTACCGTCGCCCGTGACGAGCACCGCGTCCGCGAGACCTTGATCAATCAGATAGTCCTCAAGCGCCCGCTCATCCTTCAGGTAGGAATGCGCTCTGCCCTTCGCGACTTTGTAAAGTGGCGGTTGCGCGATGTAGACGTGCCCTTTGTCGACGAGTTCCGGCATCTGCCGATAGAAGAACGTCAGCAGCAGCGTGCGAATGTGCGCGCCGTCGACGTCGGCGTCGGTCATGATGATGACCTTATGATAACGCAACTTGTCGAGCTTGAACTCGTCGCGGCCGATGCCGGTGCCAAGCGCACCGATGATGTTCGTCACCTGCTCGGACGACAGCATCTTGTCCGTGCGCGCCCGCTCGACGTTCAAAATCTTACCTCGGATCGGCAGCACGGCCTGGAACTCGCGCTTTCGGCCCTGCTTTGCAGAGCCGCCGGCCGAGTCGCCCTCGACGATGAAAAGCTCGGTCTTCGAGGCATCACGATCCTGGCATTCGGCCAAGCCGCCCGGCAGCCGCAGCCCATCGAGCGCGCCCTTGCGGCGCGTGAGATCCCGGGCTTTGCGGGCCGCTTCACGCGCCAGCGCCGCCTCGACGATCTTGCCCACGATAACTTTCGCTTCCTTCGGATGCTCCTCGAACCACGCCCCGAGCTGATCACCGACCATCGATTCGACGACGGGCCGCACTTCCGACGACACGAGCTTGTCCTTCGTCTGCGACGAGAACTTCGGGTCCGGAACTTTGACGGAAAGCACGCACGTCAACCCTTCGCGCGCGT
>CAYYDL010000512.1:0-7614 GCA_964470545.1 uncultured Hyphomicrobium sp.
GGGCCTTCCTGTCTCTCCGGTGTTTCCGAAATTTGCAACGCGATCTTCGTCTTGTTGCGGCTCCTCGTGTGCAGCCGCAATACGCGGCTGTGTTTGGTCCGCATCGGTGACCCTCAAAAAAATATCAGTTCACGGCACGAAGCGAAATAGCCGCCGCTCGAGCGCATAGCTTTGCGAATGCCTTCGCGCCGCATCCCCCGCCCGCTTCGATCTGCCGAAAGATTCAATTTGGCTCCGAGTCCATCAGCGCTATCGAATGTCGGCCGTGGCAGAATTCCAGCGTTAGCTGTGGAAAAAAGATAAGCTCCTGAATATTCAGACTGGACCTGAATCAAATCCAAGCGTCTCACTTATGCGTGAATTAATTAAAACGGCGCGGCACAATATGAATTTCGCTACCGCCCGTCGGTTTATTTGAAAATTCATTTTTTATTTTTTGCGGAAAGCGGGAAACGTGGGGGCAATCAGATTTTACTTGGCCCTGTCTGTTGTCTGTTCACATGCAGGAATCGGTTGGCCCATTTTTACGGGCACCTACGCGGTCATGCTGTTCTTCGCCATATCGGGCTACTGCATGGCTCTCGTCCTCAACGAGAAGTATAAGCCGCGCGACACATTCAGGTTCTACGGCGCGCGCTTTCTACGATTGTGGCCCACATACGCTTTCGTCATCGCGGTATTTTTCGTTTCGCTCGAAATGCCGATGGAGCCGCATCTCAACGGCGTCATATCGAACATCTACTTCTATTTCTCCGCAATTAGCTTGTTCGCCAACGAAACGCTGTGGTGGTTCCAGACGTCTCCGTCGGGCCACCTCGCGTTTGTCAGGGACCTTCAGCCATCGACACCCGTGCTGACCCACATCACTCACATGCAGAATATGTGGTCGGTCGGCGTCGAGCTTTTCTTCTATCTTTCGGCGCCATTTTACGCCCGGAGTCCAAAAAGGATACTGGCGCTCCTGCCGATCGCCTTCGCCCTGCACCTCGCGTTTATTTGGTTTCTCCCCCCGACCAACCCGCTCCAATTGCGGAGCGGGATCGCCTATTTTTGGATTTTCCTGCTTGGAATGGCGTCCTATTGGGGCGGCAGAATTTGGCCAAAGCCTCTGCCCAAATTGCAATTGCACGCGACGGCCGTGACGTGTCTTGTGCTTGCACTCGTCATGGCTTTGATCGCCTTGCAGCAACCATATTATTTTAACGCCAATCATTTGTGGTTGAGGATAGATACCGGAATTCTGATATTTTGCGCCGCGCTCATCCCACTTTTCGAATCGACAAGACATGCGCGGTTTGATCGTTCGCTCGGAGAGTTGAGCTATCCGATTTATGTTGTCCATTGGCCGCTGCTCCAGGTCTTCGCGCTGCGCTTTGGCCCGGTTGATGCTTCGATCGGCTATTTTCTGATCCTGGTTCTCGCTGCTGCCGCCACGCTTCGTTTGCTCATTGAGCGGCCAGTCGACCGGTTCCGAACCTTGCTTTCGGAAGGTCCGAGACACCCGCAGCCGTTCGAAGCTGCAATGAAAAACGTGAAACGAAGAGGGAGGGAGCGTAGCCCGGAGCTTGCGGCCCTCTTGGGTCCGGCAATTCCGGAGCAGTCCGTTACGGCCAACGATACCGGCCAGCAAAGTCTGGTGCCGCTTGTGTGACTCGAACACACGACCCCGTCATTACGAATGACGTGCTCTACCGGCTGAGCTAAAGCGGCTTTTCCTGCGGTGGATGGGCATCCATCCGAGAAGGCGCGAGGGATACTCTGGGCAGCCAGGAATTGCAAGCCTGACGATCCATGGCCAAGCTGCCGCAGATCCGGCCCCAAACACAACTTTGAACCCACGGAGCGAGCGACCCTTGTGTGCTAGTTGGCCGCCCGGTACGTGCGCCGCGCCACCGGTTGTTCGAGCTCCGGCTCCTCCGGCTCGGTGCCCGGATCGTCAGGAGCTCTCGGCGCGATGTAAACGGTCGAATCAGACCGTGAAATCGGTGCGCCCGCCGACGGAGCGATCCTCGTCGTTGCTGCCGGCTCAGCGGGCCGTGGCGGAGATGCGTCTTCGGCGACTATCGACGGATGTCGCACGCCGTTACCAGCGTGCGGCGCAGGCTTATCCTTCGAAGGACCCGCCTTCCCCTGCGGCGCTGCAGTCACCGTGACAGGTTCGGCAACGACCACCTCAGGCTCCGAAGGCATGCTCTGGGCGTCCATAGTAGGCTCTCGCGGGTGACTCGTCTCGGGGTTGAGAGCGTTCTCGCTCGTCCCAGCCGTCGGCGCGATCGCAATCAGCTCGTCGATTTTGCTTGCCAGAATTTCACGGCCCGCGCCGTCCCGCGTTTCAACCGGCACGCGCCATTGGAAGGCATCGAGGCGACCGTCGACGGGAGACGTCGGCTCCCAGTGATCGGAAATGACTCCATCCGCCATCCAGACCGGATCACGTGCCGCGTTCATCGCCCGCGCCAGCCACTCGCGCACGCGCCCCTTCTCGCCGTTCTCGCCGGCCTCGATGCGCGCCATTAGAAGCGCGACGCGCTGAGTCAAACGGTCGGCGAGAAGCGGTTCGAGCGCCCGGCGGGCCTCTTCGTAAAGCCGCGCTTCAGCCGCCGTCGAAGCAACGGCAATCGGGCTTTCAATCGAATGCGGATTGAGTGCCGCAAGTTGGCGAATGCGGTCGAGCCTGTCGCGCGTGCTGTCACCGACCCTTGCGAAGGCATAGACCGTCGCAAGATCGGGATGAGGCGATTTCGTCCAGGTCTTTTGCAGGATTTTCGCAGCCTTCGCGGTATTGCCGCGCGACGCATATATGCGCCCCGCGACGACTGCGGCTGGCACGAGATCGGGAGCAAGTGCATGGGCTTCCAGCGCCCAGGCAAGCGCTTTGTCCGGGGCGCCGTCTTCGGCATCGATCGCTTGCGCTGTGAGCAGTACCGCGCGCTTGCGATCGGCAGCCGGCTTCGAGATGTGACCACTCTTCTTGGCGTTCTCGAGCGTCGTGAGCGCGCCCGCCCAATCCTTCTGTTTGCACTGCTGTTCGAAGAGCGCAGTCGACGACCACCCAAGCTTCGGATTGGCCTTGAGCGCCCTTGCCGCGAATTGACGGGCCGCTTCGCTCGCGCCCTCGCGTTGAGCTTCAAGGAAGAGCCCTCTGAGGCCGAGCTGCTCGGTTTCGGGAGACGCAAGCATCGCCTCGTAGATGCGCCGCGCCGCCGCACGATCCCCGGAAAGTTCGGCGGACTGCGCGCGCAGAAGATGAGTCAGAGGCTCATGCGGCAATGACTTCCGGGCCTGCAGTGCATAGCGTGATGCGAGCGCGCTGTCGCCCGCCCCGATCGCGATGAGGCCGCCGGACAAGGCGTCGAGCCCCTTCCGCTGGCGCTGCCGCAAGAGACGGTGTCCGATCGCAGCTGGACTGTTCCAGAGCGCCCGGAACATCGACCAGAGGAAGATGAGGAACGCCACCGTAGCTGCAAGAATGACGACGGCACGGAACACCGAAGTTTCGATGTCGTAGCCCTGCCAGACGATCTGCAGGGTTCCCGGCCGGTCAGCGAGCCACGCAAGGCCCGACGCGATGAGGGCAATCGTAACCAGATAGACGACGAGGCGCACCATGACGCTGACCCTTTATCGATTATGGCGACGGCTTTGCCGATGGCTGAGGAACGCCTGCAATGGAGGATTTGAGCTGTGAATCGAGGTTCGCGAGCGCTGTATCGACGCTCACCCGCGCTTCCACTTTGTCGAGGAACGGCTGGACCGCCTCGTGAGCTTTGGGGGAGAGTTCTTTCGCAGCCTCCAGAACATCCGCCAGGCGCCCGTCGTTGAGCGCGACCTGCATGCGCCCGACGACGGCTTCCGTGCTTTTGTCGTCCGCCTTGAGATCGATGCGCCGAACACGAACGACCGATTTCGCACCGGCCCACAGGCGGTCTACGACGCTGGCATCCGCCGGTTCGGAATCGGTATCGACGGCTTTATCGGCGGCCGTCCGGAAATCCTTGGTCAGCTCCGTCAGAGTGGGAACACCCGAATCCTGAAGTTTCTCGAGCGCTGAAAGGTCGAGCCCATTGCCAGCCACTTTCTTCACGTCGGCAAGTTGCGCTGAAAAACTCTGCCCGCTGTCGATCGCTCGTTGCAAATTTTGAAGCTCGAGCGCGAGCACGACGCGCTGCGCGCTTTCTTTGCGCGCCGCATCGGCCTGAACGACCTCTTGAACGCTTTTTTCCAGCGCCGCCATCTTCTGCTCCAGCGGCCGGACCGCGGCAGCGATATCGGCCGGCTTCGCGGCCCCAATTCGGACACCATCCAAAGCCGTCTTGAGGCTCTGGATTTGATCCTGGGCAACCTTGACGTCTGCTGCGACGTGATCGGTCGCCGTCTTGACCGCGGCGATTTCCTCTTCCATGCGCACGCCGTCGGTCTTCAGACCCGCAACGTCCTTGTCGAGCCGCTGTGTTCCGGCACGCGCCGCCTCGCTTGCTTCGGTCGCCGATTGAACGCGGCTTTCAACATCCTTCACGACGCTCGTGCGCAGCGCTGTCAGCTGCGTCGCGAGGCTCGTCTCGAGATCGGAAACCTTGCCAGTCAACCCGGCGAGTTGCTCGCTTCGTGTGGCCGCGGGATCGTTGACCCCGGCGTCGGCCATGGCCTTGAGTCGATCTTCGACCTTACCGAGCCGCTCAATGAGCTGCGGCGAGCCGGCGTCGGAGGCTGCAGAGGCCAGGGCGGCCTTGGTTTCGGCAACGAGCCGCGTCTGACTCTCGATCAAGCCCGGAATTTTCTGCGTCGCGTGTTCGAGATTTGTAAGGCGGGTCTGAATACTGCTCAAATCCGGAGCTGGCGTTTCGGTCCGCTCGTTCTTCTCGACTGTCGCGAGACGTTGCGAGAGATTGATGATCTGGTCTTCCGAGCCGTTTTCGAGCCCGAGTTGAGGAAGCGCCCAGAGGACAGCTCCGAATGCGAGAGCTCCGCCGGCAATGCCCGCGATAAGGTGGCTGAAAACGCCGCCGCGCCTCTGCACGACCACCTTGGGATCATCGCTTCTTGCTGCCGAGGCCGATGCTGAAGCAGCGTTCGATGCTTCGCCGCTCTTCCCCGCGTGAGGTTCTTCTCGCGTGTTGCTTGGTCCAGCGGCATAGGAGCGTGCCGAAGCCGGACGCGGAACCTCGTCTGCCTGGGCGCTCGCGCGCGCCGAGCTGCCTTTGAGGGGCGTCACGTTGATTTCCGTCGCCTTCAGATCGAGGGTTGCATAGGGCCGCTTGCCCGAAGCGCCGCTCGATCCTGCTCCTGATTTGTCGTCTGCCATCGGAGCTTAAGCCTCCTTACGAAACTCGCATATGCCATCCGGACCCGACACATCATCCGGGTATTTCTGGTGAAAATTCAATCTATTGTGAGGGCTCTGTTGCCGGGGCGTTGAACCGGCGTTACGCGCCTTGTTACTCCGCTTTCGAACTTGCCGCGAGACGTTTTATGAGCGCAAGCATTTCGTCCAGGTTGGGGTGTGAAGCGACCCGGACCTTATCGGCTTTTGCCGTAGGACCCAAGGCCTCAGCTACGCGCTCTGATAGGCAAAGATACGTTAGCCCGGAAAGTTGTACTGGCGAAGCTGAGGTGGAAACCAACTGCGACCAAACCCTGGCGGTGCGCGGCGACATGAGTGTAACGGCGTCGATATCGGCTGTTTCCAGCCCCTTGAGAACGTCCGGCGGTAATGCGCCCGCGGCGACGGAACGATATGCAATCGCCGGCACGATGTTAACGTGGTCTTTCGCCAGCGCCGCCTCGAGATCGAATGCAACAACGTCGCCCCTGAGATAGATCAGACGGTCTGCGGCACTGTGTTTGCCACTGAGGACCGGTACCAGATCCTCGGCCCGTCCGGCGCCTTCGACAACATCTTGGAACCCCATCTCTCGAGCAACCGACGCCGTTCCGGGGCCAACCACATAAAGCGTCCGCTTGATTGCCAAAGGCAATGCCGGCGAAGCCGCCACCGCTGCGAGCGCATTCCTGCTCGTGGCAATCAAACCCGTTGCGCCGTCGACGACGTCGACAGGTATGTCATTCGAGACGATTTCGATGAGCGGTACCACGGTGACGCGGCATCCGAGCGCCTCGATGCGCGACCTAAGGGGCTCGGCATCCTCGATCGGGCGTGTGATCAGAACGTGCATCAGGCGTTCGAACGCACAAGAAGCGCAGCGTCGGCTTGGCTCAGAATTTCATCGGCCGCCGAAAGTCCGAGATCGTGCGCCTTCTCGACTTTCCCTTGACGCGAAACGTCATAGCACTTTGCACCCTCGGGCGAGAGAAGCTGACCGCAAAAATGCACCTCCCCATCTTTGATCACCGCGTGGCCAGCGATCGGTGTCCGGCATGATCCTTCGAGGCGCGCGAGGAATGCCCGCTCTGCAGCAACGGCGTGCGCTGTCGTCGCATCGTTCAAAGAATCCGTGATAGGAACAATGGCTGCGTCGCCGTCTCGTATCTCAAGACCTATGACGCCCTGCGCAACCGCGGGCAGCATATGCTCCATCGAAACCGGTGCCGTAATCCGCTCTTCAAGCTTGAGCCTTTTGAGACCCGCGACCGCCAGGAACGTCGCTTCGGCCACACCTTCTGCGAGCTTGCGCAACCGCGTCTGCACGTTGCCGCGAAAATCGACGACCTTGAGATCCGGACGCGTGTGCAAGATCTGCGCTTTCCGGCGCAGTGAGGATGTTCCGACGACGGAGTTTTCCGGCAGAGCCGCCAAATCCCGATGCCGGAGAGAAATGAACGCGTCGCGCGGATCTTCCCGCGGCAGGACGGCACCGATGACGAGCCCGTCTGGCAGCACCGTCTGCATGTCCTTCATCGAATGGACTGCAACGTCGATCTCGCCTGAGAGCAATGCTTCCTCGATCTCCTTGGTGAAAAGCCCCTTGCCGCCAATTTCGGACAGCGGCCGGTCGAGAACACGATCGCCGGTGGTTTTGATGACGTGAATGGTTACCGCGTCCTCGGCAAACCGATGCGCGGCAATGATCCTCTCTTTCACTTCGTGCGCCTGGGCGAGAGCCAAGGGCGAACCTCGGGTCCCGATGCGGATGCGGGTCGCTTGCAAAAAGGTTTCTCCGGATGCTAGGCGGGGCGCTCGAGCCCGGATACGGACAAATGAGTGCCGGTCATTCGGGCGACAGGTATGCTCCAAAGAGGCGCGAATTCCAACCACGTGCCGATAAGTTCCTGAACAGATGGCTGAGCCTTCCGATTTTGCGCGTTCTTCCGCAGTTGTTCTCGGCATCGAGACGAGCTGCGACGAGACGGCCGCCGCCGTCGTCGCCCGAAATGCCGCGGGCGAAGGGCGCATCCTGTCGAATATCGTGCTCTCGCAGTTCGACAGGCACGCCCTTTACGGCGGCGTCGTCCCGGAGATCGCCGCACGCGCCCATGCCGAAACTCTCGATTACCTCGTGAAAACGGCACTCGATAACGCAGGCGTAACCTTACGGGACCTGTCAGCGATCGCCGCGACGACCGGTCCCGGTCTGATCGGCGGCTTGATCGTCGGCGCAACGACGGCCAAAGCGCTTGCGCTCGCCACGCACCGTCCATTTCTCGCCATCAATCACC
>CAYYDL010000513.1:0-2431 GCA_964470545.1 uncultured Hyphomicrobium sp.
GGGAATGTCGAACGTGCGCAAGACGACAGCGGCGGCGCCGTCGCCGAACAGAGCTGCCGAAACGAACATCGCCTGGGCCGGATCGTTCGGGCGGACGCAGAGCGAGCAGAGATCGACGGTGATGAACAACACGTTGCTGCCGGGGCGTCCGCGCGCCATGCGAGCCGCGCGAGAAAGCCCCGCGACGCCGCCGCCGCATCCGAGTCCGAAAATCGGCAGACGTTCGACGTTCGGTGAGAAATTCAGCCGGTTCATCAGTCGCGCATCGAGGCTCGGGACGGCGAGGCCCGTTATCGTGTTGGTCACGAAAGTGTCGATGTCGGTAAGTTTGAGGCCAGCCTGGTCGACCGCATCGATCGCGACGCGCTCGATGAGGTCGAGCGCGTTCTTTTGATAGATGGCGGTGCGCTCTTCCCAGCTGTGGCGCTCGTGATACCAGGACATCGGCTGACACATGTATCGGTGATCGATACCCGTATTGCCGAAGAGGCCATTGAGCCGCGAAAATTGCGGAAAGACTTCCGATGCATTGGCCAGGATTTCCTGCTGGCTGTAGCGATGCGCGGGATTGGCCGTCGCGATCGAGAGGATTTCGACGGGAACGTCGCCGGATCGGCGCGGCTGGGCAAAGTGCAGTTCGGGCTTGTTGATCGGCAGGAGCGTCATGGTCTTTGGCCTCCTGCCGGGTGAGAGGCGCAGGTCGTGACATCGGCGAGGGAGGTATGGGCGCGCGACAAGAGCGGCCTCATGCGGAGGTTTGTTCTCAACATCCTGTGTTTCCGTCGGTGCGCGATTCGACGGAGCGCCGGCCGTCACGTCGCTGGGCTTATGACTTCACGATTTCTCAGGGGCGAATTCTCCGGACGCGTCGCGCTGGCTCGAGGGATCGTCAAGCGCCCAAGCGGGTTGGGCCGTGGCGGCAAGAGACAGAACGGCGAACAAGACTGCAGCAAACGTGAAACGACTGTTGTGCATGACCGACTTCCGAAGATTTGTTCAGACTGAACCCGGCCGGCAGCGGGGACATAGGTTCTTGTCGATCCGGATGTAAGGCCTGCACTGTTCCGTAGGGAACAGACGACGGCAGGCGCGGTACGACTTACCGCCGCACCGCGTGCGTTTTGGAAAAAAGCGGATCGCATACCCGTGAAGCCATGAGCGTGCGACAGTTCGCATCTGCAAAATAGGCGGGCATTCTGCCTCGACAGGGAACGGATTCCATAACATATGCGGTTAGTTAAGCAGGCGCCGAAATTTGCGCGCCGCAGCGAACCGCCACGGGAGACTTCAGCGAATGGACGCAAGAGCCGACGGCGCCGACGGTGTGCGTGCAGCCCCTGTCGCGCTAACGCCGGGACAGGTGCGCCTGGTGTTGTTCGCGCTGGCGGTGGGTGGCTTCGCCATCGGCACGACCGAGTTCGCGGCCATGAGCCTCCTGCCGTATTTCGCTCAGACTTTCGGCATCACGGAGCCGATGGCCGGTCACGCGATCAGCTCGTATGCGCTTGGCGTCGTCGTCGGCGCGCCGGTGATTGCGGTGCTTGCCGCGCGGTGGCCGCGGCGCAAGTTGCTTCTCGCGCTGATGGCCTGTTTTGCCGTCGCCAATGTGCTGACGGCGTTTTCTCCGACCTACGGCACGATGATCGTCTTCCGCTTCTTGAGCGGCTTGCCTCACGGGGCCTATTTCGGAGTTGCGATGCTGGTTGCCGCGTCGCTCGTGCCGCCGAAGGCGCGGGCGCAGGCCGCTTCGCGTGTGCTGATCGGGCTCACCATTGCGACGATCGTTGGCGTACCTGCTGCGACGTGGATGGGGCAGGTGCTCGGCTGGCGCGTGGGGTTCGGCGTCGTCGGCGTTCTCGCATCGCTAACGGTTTTTCTCGTTTGGACTTTCGTGCCTGCGGACAAGCCGCTGGCCGGTGCCAGCATGAAGCGCGAGCTTGGCGCACTGAAGCGCCCGCAGGTCTGGCTGACGCTCGCGATCGGCGCCATTGGCTTCGGCGGCATGTTCGCTGTCTATTCGTATCTCGCGTCCACACTTGTGGAGGTGACGCACGTCGCACCTTACGTCGTTCCGGTCGTGCTCGTCTTTTTCGGGCTCGGCATGACGGTCGGAACGTTCGTCGCGGCGTGGCTCGCCGACCGCGCGTTGATGGCAACGGCTGGCGGTCTCCTGCTGTGGAGCCTGTTCTCGCTGATGCTCTACCCCTTTGCGACGAGCAACATCTACGCGGTGACGTTGGTCGTCTTCATGATCGGTTGCGGTGGCGGACTCGGGGTCGCCCTGCAGACGCGCCTGATGGATGTGGCGGACGATGCGCAGACGCTTGCCGCCGCGCTCAATCACAGTGCATTCAACACGGCGAATGCCATCGGGCCATGGCTCGGTGGCTTGGCCATTGCGCATGGCTATGGCTGGAGTTCGACGGGCTGG
>CAYYDL010000514.1:0-2579 GCA_964470545.1 uncultured Hyphomicrobium sp.
CGATCGTGATTGAGACAGGCTGAGAGCCGCAAGCCGCTCCGATGCTGAGCGAAATTCCGCTGCGCGTCGCAAGCGCTCGAGCAGAGCCAGACCTTCAGGCCACGGACCGAACCCTGCCTCGGCGTTGATGTGTCCGGCAGCGCCGAGATTGACGATCTCGGCACCCCAAAGTCCGGACCAATTCTTGGCCGCATCGAGCGATATCCATGGATCATTGGTACTTGCAACGAGGATGACGGGAAAGGGCAACGTCTTCGTCGGCAGGAACTCCGCGACGCCGAATCGTTCGGGATCCGCCGGCGCTACGAGCAATGCGCCCGCAATTCGTTCGGCATGATCACTTGCCGCCTGTACAGCTGCGAGGGCGCCGAATGAGTGAGCGACTATAAAAACGCGTCCGGTCGTCTGTGTGATTTCGCGCCGAACGCGACTCGCCCAATCGGGCAAATGCGGATCGTTCCAATCGCGTTGAGCGATCCGAACGCTGCCGGTCACGCGGCGTTCGAGCCACGTTTGCCAATGCATCGGGCCGCTCGAGCGAAGCCCCGGAATGATGAGTGTCGTCGACATGGAAGTCGTCCTTGAAATGCCGAGCCGGATGTGCCGGCTTCGATGGGATTGAAAAAAGTCGTTGGCAGCGCGGCGAAAAAAATCGCCGTTAATGACATCGCGCCTCACGACAAATTTCGGCGCAGGGCATACGTGTGGGCATCGGCGTGGTTTCCATGACGAAGTATGCGATTAGGAGATTGCTTCGTGCGCCGCCATATCGAGTGGAGTTCGATCTGGATGACGTTCCGCTTTCGAAAAGGCGGCGCACGTCCCCTGCGCGAGTTAACTCTTGTTGCCGGGCGTATAGATCTGATCGAAGATGCCGCCGTCAGCGAAATGCTTGGCCTGCGCCCTGGTCCAACCGCCAAAAGTGTCATCGATCGTGAACGTCTTCACCGGCGCGAACTGGCTCGCATACTTCTGAGCGATCTTCGGATTTATCGGCCGGTAAAAGTTCTTCCCGACGATTTCTTGGCCTTCATCGCTATAAAGATACTTCAGATAAGCCTCGGCGACGTCTCTCGTGCCGCGCTTGTCGACGACTTTGTCCACGACCGCTACCGGCGGCTCTGCAAGGATCGAGATAGAGGGTGTTACAATCTCGAACTTGTCGGCGCCGAACTCTTTGAGCGAGAGATAAGCTTCATTCTCCCAGGCAATGAGAACGTCACCGATGCCACGCTCGACAAATGTGTTCGTCGACCCGCGCGCGCCCGAATCTAAGACCTTCGTGTTCTTGTAGATCTCGGAGACAAAATCCTTGGCCTTCGCCTCGTTACCTCCCGGTTGCTTCAAGGCGTAGCCCCACGCAGCGAGATAATTCCAGCGCGCGCCACCGGACGTTTTCGGATTGGGTGTCACGACTTCGACGCCTGCCTTGGCAAGATCCGGCCAATCCTTGATGCCCTTTGGATTGCCCTTGCGGACGAGAAATACGATCGTCGAGGTGTAAGGCGAAGAGTTGTCAGGGAGTCGCTTCTGCCAGTCGGCGGGCAGCAGGCCCGCTTTTTTCGAGATGCCATCGATGTCGGCGGCAAGCGCTAACGTCACGACATCGGCATCAAGACCGTCGATGACAGCACGCGCCTGTTTGCCCGATCCCCCGTGAGATTGCTTGATCGTCACATCATCGCCGGTCTTTGCTTTCCAGTATTTCGTAAAGGCTTGATCGTAGGCCTGATAGAGTTCCCTAGTTGGATCGTATGATACGTTGAGGAGCGTGATGTCCTTGGCAGAAGCGACCCCCGAGAATCCGAGAACCCCCAGGCCAAGCGCGGCGCCGATCGCCGTCCGGCGCGACAAATTTATGAGTGACATAGGTAAACCTCTCAAGTTTTAGGAATTGAGAGGACCGTACCGGCCGACGCGGCTGCCACGAACCAAGAAGAAATGATGAGCTTATGACGGGATCAAAAATCCCATAGGCTACGATCCGGCAGCTGAAGATAATTGAGCATGCCATCCTCGAGGCGTTTTGCAAATTCGGCGACGGGCTTTGTCGGTACAAAGGCAGGCAAAGTTGCGGTCAATGGATCGCGGAGGAGAGCAGCCGGGCTGACGTCGCTGATCACCTAAGCCGTTCCGGGACCGCCAAACATAATCGAGTATTTATTTGCACCGACGTTTGTCCCTCGGCGGACTCGACGGCCGAGACGTCCGGTCGATGACCGCTTTCTCCGTACGAGCGATGACCGCGCTCTCATATCCGACGGTCTCTAATGACGCATCGCAGAAGTTCCTCTCTGCACAAACTTACGACTGCTTTCGAAAGATGAGCGACCGCTCGCTCGTGAAGTCATGAAGCGCGCTTGTCGAGTTGATAGTGCAGATGGGGAGCTAAAAAGAGGGTACCTAAGGGTCGCTCTATTCCACGAGCGGACTCTCGAGACATTGAACTCGCTGCGTTCAAGTGAAGTGTACTACGACCTCGTTCACATCGATCTCCTGCCGAGGTCCTTGCGACGGCCAGTCACATTCTACGCCCAGATAGGCTTGTCACCACTGATATTTCAATGTCGTGAGAATCG
>CAYYDL010000515.1:0-3338 GCA_964470545.1 uncultured Hyphomicrobium sp.
ATCTGTAATGGAACTTCGGCCGATATGCCCCAAAGGATGATGCTGAAAGATACGAGACTGGTCAGCGAGGACAAGATTCCGACGCCGAGCGACAGCGTGCGGCTGACATACGCTGCGATATCTTCCGAAATTCGTTGATCGGGGTTGTCGGCTGCGTCTCCGCGAAGACGCATACGGTAGTGCGTGCCGTTCTCAAGCCAGCGTTCGAGATAACGATCTGTCAGCCAGCGCCGCCACCGTATCTGGAGCCACTGATTGAGGTAAAGCTGGTAAACCGACGAAATGACGAAAGCGGCCGCGATAATTGAGAAGACACCAAGCTGGTGCCAGAACGCCACCACGTCCTTCATTTGAAGAGCATTATAAAATTGGGCATTCCAACTGTTGAGGAGCAGAGAGAGACCGACTTGCCCAAGCTCGATCGCGATGATGACAAAGAGGAGGCCGCCTCCGATCCAGCCCTCAGCGGCGGTCCACTTGAAAAAACGCCCGAACCCGACAACGCTTCGCTCGCGCGATAGAAAATAGGGCGCCGTAAGTTTCCAGATCGCGCTCGGCCGCGGGCGCGTGAAATTTCGCATGAAGATGATGCCTTAAAATTCTGCGATCGATGTTCGCGGTCAACGTGCAACCGTAGCGAAAGCCGTTGGCAGCCTTCTGCCTTCTGACCTCGGATTTGAGCGGCCTTCACCTTTCCGAGGGGTGGCCGGAAACTTACTTATTGGAAAACGTTGCGCGACATCGCGCCCTCGCACGCCGGCGGCCCGGAACGCGCCGTGAACGGCAAAAAGCAACATTTAATCCAAGATTGACCGATTCCTGATCTGCAGACGGCGGTGCTTGCCGGTGGGTTCTCCCGGTAAGACACGAGCTTTGACTTATATCACCGTTCTACCAAACGCCCATGCTAAGGATCGCCAAATGGGGGCTCGGGTCGCGATCGAAGCCGAGACATGGGAAAGTGGGACGGATACAGAGTGAACAGCAACCTGTCTGAAAGCAGCCTCCTGACGACGGTCGTTCACCCGTCCAAAACGACTATCGTCGGGTCTGAAAATTGGACCGCCCCGAATTCTGCGCGTCTCGATAGTCTCGTGAACTCGCTTTTGTCCGCGTCCGAGAGGCCGGTCCATACAACGATCGACATGAGCGGCGTTCAGGCGTTCGACACGTTCGGTGCGTGGCAACTGGCTCGCCTCGAAAGAGCTTTGAGCGAGCCGGGGCATGAAGTGACGATCGTCGGACTGCCACAGCATTACGCGGATTTGTTTCGCGCGGTGCAGGAGGCAAGCGAACGCGCATCCCGTACCAAATCAAAACCGCGTCGGGAATTTGCCGGCCCTGCGGCCTTAGGTGAATCCGTTGCCAAGTCCGCAACGGGATTTCTTCTCCTCTTGAACATGGTCGGCGCAGTCTGCGCCGCCGCTTTGCGGTCGCTGCGCCGGCCGTCGACGTTCCGCTTGACGTCGATGGTCAACCAACTTGATCGGGTAGCATGGCAAGCGATCCCGATCATCCTTCTGATCACCTTCCTGATTGGGAGCATTATTGCGCAGCAAGGCTTTTTCCATTTCCGCAAGTTTGGCGCGGATGACTATGTCGTCGACATGGTCGGAATTCTCGTCCTCCGCGAAATCGGCGTGCTGATCGTTGCCATCATGGTCGCCGGCCGGTCGGGAAGTTCCTATACTGCCGAGCTTGGCTCGATGAAGATGCGGGAAGAGATCGATGCATTGAGGACAATGGGCTTCAATCCAGTCGATGTGCTGATCCTTCCGCGTATCCTCGCGCTCGTCATTGGGCTTCCGATCCTTACGTTCATCGGATCGATGTCCGCTCTTTATGGCGGCGAACTCGTCGCATGGCTTTATGGCGGCATGAGCCCTGAGATTTATCTCGCGCGCCTCAAGGAAGCGATCTCGATCACTCATTTCAAGGTCGGCATGATCAAGGCCCCGTTCATGGCGTTCGTTATCGGCATCGTGGCCTGCAGCGAGGGTCTGAAGGTAGGCGGCAGCGCAGAGTCGCTTGGGCTGCGCACGACTGCGTCCGTGGTCACGTCGATCTTCCTTGTGATCGTGCTTGACGGTCTTTTCGCGGTTTTCTTTGCATCGATCGGAATGTGACGGAGATGGGAAGCTCTTCCGAACAGCCTGTCATTAGCGTCCGCGATCTAGTCGTCGGATTCCGTGATCGCAACGTGCTCGATCACCTCTCGCTCGATGTCCATCGCGGAGAAATTCTCGGCCTTGTCGGAGGCTCGGGAAGCGGCAAATCGGTGCTGTTGCGCACGATCATTGGATTGCTGCCAAAACGAGCCGGCACCATCGAGGTCTTCGGACAAGATCTCGATCGCGCCGACGATCAAACGCGCCAGGCACTTCAACGGCGCTGGGGCGTGTTGTTCCAGAACGGCGCCCTTTATTCGTCATTGACGGTATTGCAGAACGTGCAATTTCCCATGCGCGAGTTTCTGCGGTTACCGGAACATCTTCTGGACGAAATCGCCGCGACGAAGCTCGAAATGGTTGGCCTGTCCCGCCTCGATGCCAATAAGCTGCCCTCTGAGCTATCCGGTGGCATGACCAAGCGCGTGGCGATGGCCCGAGCGCTCGCGCTCGATCCGGAAGTCGTCTTTCTCGACGAACCGACGTCTGGACTCGATCCTATTTCGGCCGGTGACTTCGATTCCCTCATTTCCACGCTGCAGAAGACGCTCGGTCTGACGGTCTTCATGATCACCCACGACCTCAACAGCCTGCACGCGATTTGCGACCGCATCGCGGTTCTGGCGGATGGGAAGATCGTTGCCAACGGGTCGATCTCGACAATGCTCGCGAGCGAGCACCCATGGGTCAAATCCTACTTCCGCGGTCGGCGCGGACGGCTACTTGAACATTCGCACCAGCAAACTCCGGCTTGAGACACTCTCATGGAAATCCGCGCGCGCTATACCTTGATCGGGCTCTTCACGCTGGCGACCGTCGCAGCGGCATTTGCCTTCGTCTACTGGCTCAACCACGCTGGGGGATTGACTCAGCAAAGCCTCTATCGTGCCCGGTTCGACACCACGGTGTCGGGGCTGCTCAAGGGCTCGGCGGTGCTGTTCAACGGCATCAGGGTCGGCGAAGTCACTGCCCTTGAATTGAACCCCGAAGATCCGAAGCAGGTGACCGTGATCATGTCTGTCGATCACAAGACTCCAGTGCGTTCTGATACAAAAGTCGGAATCGAATTTCAGGGCCTTACGAGTTCACCTGTCTTGTCACTGAGGGGTGGCACACCTACTGCACCTCCGGCGACTGGTGTCGATCACGAGCCGCCTTTCCTGGCGGTCG
>CAYYDL010000516.1:0-3216 GCA_964470545.1 uncultured Hyphomicrobium sp.
AGGCTGGGCCTGGCTCGTCATCAAGGACGGCAAGCTCGAAGTTCAAAAAACACCGAACGGTGAGAATCCATTGATGCACGGTGCGAAGCCGATCCTCGGCGTCGACGTCTGGGAGCACAGCTACTACATCGATTACCGCAATGCCCGTCCGAAGTATCTCGAAGCCTGGTTCGATAATCTCATCAACTGGGAGCACGTCGAGGCTCTGGCCGGCTGATCGATAGCGCTTATTGCAGCGCAGCGTTTCAATTCGCCGGGGCGCCGCTATGGTGGGTATCTTCAAAACGCCTGCCATGCGGCGCCCCGATGTCGTCTCCGAGGTTCACGCTTTCCAGCGTTTCCACCTTTAAGAGCCTTCCAGCAGAAGCTCTTGAACGTCTCGAAGATCGTCTAGAACTCCTTTCGGTTCGCCGCGGCGAATGCGTCGTCAAGCAAGGCGAAGCAGCCGATGCTCTCTACGTTGTCGTTTCTGGACGCTTCGCGGTCGAACTCAAGGGCCATCGACAGCCCGTCGCGGAAATCTCGCGGGGATCGACGATTGGGGAAATCGCTTTCTTCGCGGGCTGCGCGCGTACTGCAACCGTGCGCGCTGTCAGAGACAGCATCGTGGTTTGCCTCACACGTGCGGACTTCAATGCAATTTCCGAAAAATCATCTGCAATCCTGACCGCGATTGCCGCCTCTCTCGCCGAGCGGCTCGCAGCCGAAACACGGCGCAATTTCGCGGGCAATGGCTTTGCACCGGTTGTTGCTGCCAGACCGCGCCCACGTACGATCGCGATCGTCGGCGCCACATCCGGATCCATTCCGCCCGCATTCTTATCAGCCTTCATCGCCGTCTCTGAGGCAAGACGCGGCACATGCGTACTCTCCAGCACGACTGTGGCGGCCGCAGTCGGCGAGCCCCTCACATCGGATATGGAATTTACCGCCGCTTTGAACGACCTCGAAAGCCGTTTCGAAACGATCGTCTTCGTGACGGATGAAGGCCTTACGTCTTGGAGCGAGAAGTCGATCCGTCAAGCAGACGATGTGCTGATCGTCGCATCCGCGCTTGAAGGAAATCCCGACGCGACCGTTCCGCTCGGCCCGTTGGAAGCGTTCGCTCTGTCATTGCATGAACCAATGTCCCGTCGGCTCGCAATCATTCACGCGCGCCGCGGACACGTTACGGGCACCCGGCATTGGCTTGCACTCCGGGATCCTGCCATGCACCATCACATTGCGCTCGATCACCACGACGACGTCGCGCGCCTGTGGCGGTTCTTGAACGGCGAAGCCCTAGGTTTCGTCGCTTGTGGCGGCGGCGCCTATTGCTGCGCGCATGTCGGCATTTATCGGGCGTTTCGCGAAGCGGGTATTCCATTCGATATCGTCGGCGGAACATCCGGCGGCGCGGCCATGGCCGCTGCGTTCGCGCAAGATCTCGATCCGATCGAGATAGACGCCGGGATTCACCGCATGTTTATCGACGGTCAGGCGCTCTCCCGCTACACGCTGCCCCGGTATGGACTTCTCGACCATACGCATTTCGATGCGCATCTCGAACGAGAATATGGAAGCGCGAATATCGAAGATCTTTGGACGCCCTACTTCGCCGTGTCCACCGATCTGTCGAATTGCGAGACGGAAGTCCATCGCAACGGATCATTATGGCGCGCCATTCGAGCGAGCGCGGCCATTCCGGGATTGCTTCCGCCGCTTTATACGGACGACGGTCGTATGCTTGTCGACGGGTCGGTCATATCCAACGTTCCAATCGGGACGATGCACCAACTGAAGACCGGCCCCAATATCGTCGTCAGTTTCCAAACCGGCGAGGGTCAGAGATTCGACGTCGACTATGCCTCTCTCCCAGGCCGCCGGGATCTTCTCTGGCGCGCGCTCAGTCCGGTATCCCGCCGCATGCTGCCAAAGGCTCCATCTGCGGCAACGGTGCTGGTTCGCAGCCTGATGGCCGACCGTGACCACTTTGAACGCCATCTCAGACCGGAGGATTGGCTGCTCGTCCCACCGACGCCGCGCGATCTGGGAGCACTCGACTGGCGCGGCCACACGAAGATCATGACCTCAGCTTACGAGTACACGCGTTCCGCGATCGAACTCAGGAGCCGCAGAGCAGATGCGCAATGCCCGGCACCATGAAGTGATGCTGCCGAGCAACTCTGAGTGCTTCACGTGTCACTCTTGGCGCAGGAAGGAATTTTGCCGCCATTGCAGGCGCCTTAAGGGTGCCGTAAAGCAAAAGCCGTATGCGGGGTATTTCGCGTTTGGGGGAGAACAAGGTGCTCGTGCGGAAACTGCGCGTGACCCTTATGATGTTGGCCGCGTTGGCTCTGACGGCCTGTGCGGCAACGATTCCCCGCAACGGCATTACCAGCGCCAAAGTTGCGGAAACAGCCGAGATCCCGGGCATGCCCGGCGTGCGCTTCTGGGGCGATGAAGTTCCGAAAAATCCGCTTGTCGAGGTTCGGCGGCGCACCGCGCATATGCCGAGGATTGCCCGCAACGCAAAGGTGATAAACGGCCGCAAACTGATCGATACCCTGGCGCTCTCGGGGGGCGGCTCCGACGGAGCCTTTGGCGCCGGTCTCCTTGCGGGTTGGACGAAGCGCGGCGACCGCCCCGAATTCCAGGTTGTCACCGGCGTCAGCGCCGGCGCGATCATCGCCCCGTTCGCCTACCTCGGTCCGTCCGAAGACGAGAAGCTGCACACCATCTGGACACAGTACAAGCAGGATCAGGTCGTCACACCGGAGATCTTGTCCGGCCTTTTCGGTGGGCCCGCGCTGGCAAGTACTGCGCCCCTGCAAAATCTCATCGCGTACTACGTTGATCGCAAATTCATCGACCGCATCGCGGCGCAATACAAACGCGGTCGGATTTTATTAGTCCTGACGACCAACCTTGATGCCCAGCGCCCCGTAGTCTGGAACATGGGTGAGATTGCACTCAACAGGTCGCCTGAAGCGGTCGAACTCTTCCGGAAAGTCATTTTGGCATCGGCTGCGATCCCGGCTGCCTTTCCGCCGGTCAAAATCGAAGTCGAGGCGGACGGTAGGATGTATGACGAGTTGCATGTCGATGGCGGAACCACGCGCGAAGTCTTTGTGAGCCCCGTCGATGCGCCGCTGAAGGCATTCGACGTGCTCTACGATAAGCCGCCGATCCGACGCTACTTCATCGTCAAGAACGGCAAGGCGACGCCCGACCAGG
>CAYYDL010000517.1:0-5394 GCA_964470545.1 uncultured Hyphomicrobium sp.
ATCGATCATCGGATTCAGCACGAGCTCGCCGCCGATGAGACCGACACGCGCCGCGCCGATAGGTCCGAGGAACGGCAGGCCCGACAGCGTCAGCGCTGCGGACGCGGCAACCATGCCGAGGACATCGGGATCGTTTTCGAGATCGTGCGACATGACCGTCACGACGACTTGGGTTTCGTTCTTGAAACCATCAACAAAGAGCGGACGGATCGGACGGTCGATCAGGCGCGATACGAGCGTTTCCTTTTCGCTCGGGCGCCCTTCGCGCTTGAAATAGCCGCCGGGGATTTTGCCCGCAGCGTAGGTGCGCTCTTGGTAGTTCACCGTGAGCGGGAAGAAGTCGATGCCGGGTTTTGCGGAGCGGGCGCCGACGACGGTCGCGAGGACTGTGGTATCGCCGTATTGCGCCATGACGGCAGCATCGGCCTGGCGTGCATAATGGCCGGTCTCGAGCTTCAGCTTGCGGCCACCCCAGTCAATTTCGACGCGATGGATGTCAAACATGTTGGTTCTTTCGTTTTCGCTTTTTCTGTTCGGTCGGTCAGCTCATCGGCCTCTTGCCGGATGAGCGCTTTTGGCGCCGGCACTCATGATCGCGCCGACGCTCTTGGTTGTTCATTGAACTGAATGACTGGCCATTGGGCCTGTCCTGTCTGGAGCGCGGAGACGAACGAGCGCGCAACTAGCGGCGGATGCCGTTCTTTTCGATGATCTTCTGATAGCGGGCGTTGTCCTTCGCCTTGACGTAGTCAAGGAGCTGGCGGCGTTGGCTGACCATCTTGAGCAGGCCGCGGCGCGAATGGTTGTCCTTCTTGTGGGTCTTGAAGTGCTCGGTCAGCTCGTTGATGCGGTGCGTCAGCACGGCGATCTGAACTTCCGGCGAGCCCGTGTCATTGGCCTTCGTCGCGTTGTCCTTGATGATGGCCGTCTTCGCCTCACGACGGTGAGGTGCGATCTGCTACATCGAATGCTCCTTTCGAAATTTGGAGTTTGAGATGAGCGGCCACGGCCGGGATGTCGTCCAGCGGGGTCGCAAATGAAAGCCGCGCGGGAACGGGCCCCGCGCGGGTGCGCTATTTATACACGAACTCCGGCCAAAGGCGAGTTGGATTTCGCGTCGATTTCTGCCTTGTTTTTCAATGTTCTAATATTTTCAACCGAGATTGAAGACACGCGTCGGGTGCAGCGCGCCCTTGGCGAGTTCTCCGAGCGCAATGAGACGGCCCTTGGATGTCGCATAGGCGGGTCCCGTCAGGACGGGCGCATCGCGACCGCGGATCAGGACCGTTTGCCCGCGCGCGAGGGTGGCGGCATCGTTCTGGGATACGAGAAGCTCCGGCAAGTCGGCGAGGGCCGATTCGACGGGAAGCAGCAGCTTCATGATTTCGGAAGGGTTATCGGCCTGAGCGGCCGCCAGCAGTGCTTCCATCGTCACGGCCCGGGCTTCGTCAAATGGCCCGACCTCGGTCCGGCGGAGCGCGATGACGTGGCCGTAGCATCCCAAGAGGCGGCCTATATCGCGCGCGATGGCGCGGACGTACGTTCCCTTTCCGCAGCGAGCTTCGAACACGCTCGTCGCGTCGTCCGGCATGTCGACGAGCGACAAACTCTCGATCACGACGGGACGTGGTTCGAGCACGACCGTTTCGCCGTCGCGGGCTAGGTCGTAGGCTCGCGCGCCGTCGATCTTGATCGCCGAATATGCCGGTGGCACCTGCATGATCTCGCCGAGGAAGCGCGGCAGCAGCGCTTCGATATCAGCCGACGCGGGCCGTTTGTCGCTTGTTTTGATGACGGCGCCTTCGGTATCGTCCGTTTCCGTTTCGGCGCCCCAACGCACGGTGAAGCGATAAGCTTTCTCACCATCGACAGCGAACGACACGGTTTTCGTCGCTTCACCGAGTGCGATCGGAAGAATGCCCGTTGCGAGCGGGTCAAGCGTGCCGGAATGCCCGGCTTTCTGCGCGTTGAACGCACGGCGCACAGCACCCACGGCCTGCGTCGAGGTCATGTTGATCGGTTTGTCGAGAATGAGCCAGCCGTGAACGGCGTTGCCTTTTTTGCGTCGTGCCATATGGAGTCCTTGCTTGGCGCCTGCGACTCCCTGTGGGGAGCCGGCCGCCGGCGCGGCCTTGTGGATGCACCGGTGCTAGCTAGCTTCTATTTTTTCTGTGTGTCCTGACGAACCCGGTCGCTGTCGAGAAGGCGGTCGATGCGCGTCGCCTCTTCGAACGTTTCGTCCTCGCGAAAACGGAGGTCGGGGGCGTAGCGCAAATTCAGCGTGTGCGCGACTTCGGCGCGGATGTATTTCTTATTCCGCGTCAGCGCTTCGATGACCGGCTTAACGTCGTTACCGCCGAGCGGCATGACGTAGACGGTCGCGAGTTTCAGGTCGGGTGAGAGCCGCACTTCGGGGATCGTGATGACATGCGAGGCCAAGACGTCATCGTGAACGTCGCCGCGCGCGAGCATTTCCGAAAGCTTATGCCGGATGAGTTCGCCGACACGCAGCATGCGCTGCGATGGTGCCTTAGCACCAGGATGGGCTGGTTTCTTCATTTTGTCTTTCCGCCGCGGGATGGGACCGCGCGCGGCCTCTTTCGTAGGGAATAAGTTTCAAGAACTAGGAATTTGAATGACTGCGCCCCGGCGGAACAAGCCCCGCGCGATCGTTCATCGCGCGAGGCTGCTCAACGGTTAGAGCGACCTTGCGATCGTCTCAACCTGGAAGCACTCGATCTGGTCGCCCTCGCGGATATCCTGGTAGTTGGCGAAGGACATGCCGCATTCCTGGCCCGCAACGACCTCTTTGACGTCGTCCTTGAAGCGCTTGAGGATCGCAAGCGTGCCCTCGTGGATAACGACGTTGTCGCGCAGCAGGCGGACCTTGGCGCCGCGCTCGACCTTGCCTTCGGTAACGACGCAACCCGCGACCTTGCCGACCTTCGAGATGTTGAAGACCTGCTTGATCGTCGCGTAGCCGAGAAAAACTTCGCGCTTCGTCGGGGCGAGAAGGCCCGACATCGCCGCTTTCACTTCATCAACGAGATCGTAGATGATGTTGTAATAGCGGATCTCGACGCCCTGTGCGTCGGCAGCCTGCTTCGCCTGCGCATTGGCGCGGACGTTGAAGCCTATGACGACGGCCTTCGCCGCGGCCGCGAGTGCGATGTCAGATTCGGTGATGCCGCCGACGCCGGAATGGACGAGCCGGGCTTCGACCTCATCGTTACCAACCTTCTTCAGAGCACCGGCGATGGCTTCAACGGAGCCTTGGACGTCGCCTTTGACGACGAGCGGGAACTCCTTGCGGCCAGCGTCCTTCAGCTGCTGCATCATCTGCTCGAGCGTGCTCTTTGAGCCGGCCGAGCCGAGCGTCTCGCGACGCTTCCTCATGCGATAGTCGGTGAGCTCGCGGGCGCGGGCCTCGTTCTCGACGACGGCGAACTGATCACCGGCTTCGGGCGCGGAGTCGAAGCCCAATACTTCGGCCGGAACCGATGGACCTGCCGACTGGATGTTCGAGCCACGATCGTCGAGGAGCGCGCGGACGCGGCCCCAAGCTGTTCCTGCCACGATGATGTCGCCGACATGGAGCGTGCCACGCTGCACGAGCACAGTGCCGACTGGCCCCCGGCCGCGTTCCAGTTTCGCCTCGATCACAACACCTTCGGCCGTGCGGCTCGGGTTCGCCCTGAGGTCGAGGAGTTCGGCCTGCAGGTGGATCGCTTCCAAGAGCTTATCGAGATTGGTGTGCTTCAGCGCCGACACCGGCACTTCCAGCGTCTCACCACCCATGCTCTCGACGACGATCTCATGCGAGAGAAGCTCAGTGCGGACGCGGTTCGGGTCGGCCTGCGGCTTGTCGATCTTGTTGATCGCGACGATGATCGGAACACCCGCAGCTTTTGCGTGATTGATGGCTTCGACCGTTTGCGGCATGACGCCGTCATCGGCCGCAACGACCAGAATGACGATGTCCGTTACTTTGGCGCCGCGGGCGCGCATGGCCGTAAAGGCTTCATGGCCCGGCGTATCGATAAAGGTGATCTTGCTGCCGTCGGGTGCCGTCACCTGATAGGCGCCGATGTGCTGGGTGATGCCGCCGGCTTCGCCGGAAACGACGTTCGCCGAACGAATGGCATCGAGCAGCGACGTCTTGCCGTGATCGACGTGGCCCATGATCGTGACAACGGGAGCGCGCGATTCGAGCGAGGAATCGTCGACATCCTTTTCACCGACGAAGCCGATTTCGACATCGGCTTCGGAGACGCGTTTCGGCGTATGGCCGAATTCCTGAACGATAAGCTCGGCCGTGTCCGCATCGAGGACATCGGTGATCTTATGCATCGCGCCTTGCTGCATCAGATATTTGATCAGATCGACGGCGCGCTCGGCCATACGGTTCGAGAGTTCCTGAATCGTGATCGCTTCGGGAATGACGACTTCGCGGGCAATCTTCTCGCGCGGCTGCTGAATGCCCATGGCCTTCAGCTTTTCCTTCTCGCGCTTGCGCTTCAAAGACGCGAGCGAGCGGACCTGCGCCTCGCGGTCGAAGTTCGTGATCGTCAGCTTCTGACGCTGGCGGCCGTCGTCGTTGGTTTTGACCGCGGGGCGCGGAACTTTAACGCCGCCGGGACCGCGCGTGCGCAGGTCATCATCCTCAACCTGTTCGCGCGCAACGACCGGACGCGCGGGACGCGACGGCTTTTCGATCGTCGTGGCGTCGGGTGCGGCGGCAGCGCGGCGCGAAGGGATCGGAAGTTCGATCTCCCGTGGACGGCCGGCTTCACGCGGCATGAACGCGGTGTTGCCTGAGGGACGAGGGCCCCTCTGAAACGGAGGACGGCTGCCGTCACCGCGTGGTGACGATGCGGGGCCTCCCTCGCGACGCGCTTCGCGCGGTGCAGAATGACTGCGTGCGACTGGCTGTGCAGTCGCGGCCGGCTGCGGAGCGGGTGCTGGTGTCACAGGGGCCGAGGGCGCAGCGGCGCTTGCGGCTGCCGGTTCGGCGTGGGCCGGTTGCGGACGCTGCTCTTCGGCGTGCGGCTGCACTTTGGGTTCGGGTTCGGGCGGGCGCGGAACAGGTTCAAAGCGCACCGGTTCCGTTTCGGCCGGTCGGCTCAGGTCTTCGGCGCGCGCAGCGGCAAGCGCGCGCTCGCGTGCCGCACGTTCTTCATTCGACAAGGTCCGGCCCGCTGCCCGCTCGGCCGAAGGCTGCGCCTGTTGCGTCTGACGAGCGGAAGTGGGAGGCGCGACGCGCGTCGGTTGCGGCGCTTTCTCGACCGTCACGGGCGGCGGAGTCTGTGTCGGTTCCGCCTCGCCGCCAAGCCGGCGCGTCTTCTTCTTCTCGACCACGACGGACTTGGAGCGCCCGTGACTGAAGTTCTGCCG
>CAYYDL010000518.1:0-4616 GCA_964470545.1 uncultured Hyphomicrobium sp.
GAGCTTCACGACAAGCGACGGCGAGCTGTTCTGGGGCGATGATCGGCTGGACCAGGCGCTGGCGTGGGCGAAGGTGACAACGCCGGAAGAATCGTAGCCTAAATCAACTTGTTGCGCGTGCCATCGATGGTGTCATGGCGCATCGGCTTGGTGCGGAAATGCCTCGCGTTTCCCGCTTCTGCACCGCACCAAATTCGTGAACACAAAAAAGGCATGTCAAGGGTGTTTGCGGTGTTTCTGCTCTTCGTTAGCTGGTAGAAGCGCGGGAAGATATCTCAGCTGGGGGGATAGCGTCATGGCCGGGTCGGTTCGAATTTTGGGAAGGCTGATGGGGCTCGGACTCCTGAGCTGTGCGCTGGCCCTCCCGCTCAGAGCTGAAGAGATCACCGTCACCGTTCCGCCAGACGATACGCCCGCGCAGTCGCAGCCGTCGCAGGAAAATTACGATCCGACGGCACACCCGACCGACGTTGCTCCGTCGAACTCGGCGCAGGCGGAGCCGGCTGAGCCCGCTCCTTCCGAATCCGCTCCGGCCCAGCCCGCGCAATCGCCGCAACCCGCACCAGCCGCTGAAGCGGCTCCCGCGGCTGCGCCTGCCGCAGCCGAGATGACGCCCCCGGCTGCGCCCGTCAAAAAGCACAAGGCGAAGAAGGCTGCCGCCGCGGCGGCCAAGAAGAAAACAGCGGAAACCCCCACGGGCGATGCCTCCGCTTCTGCGGCTCCGGTCAAAGCTGCCGCGAAGAAGACCAAGACGGCCAAGGCTTCGTGTCTCAACCTTACGGAAGATGCTTGCGGCGCCAACAGCGCGTGCATCTGGGTTGCGGCTGGAACCAACGACGCAGGCAAAGCCGTGAAAGCGCGCTGCCGTTCGATGGCGATTCTCAAAAAGGAAGCGGAAAAGGCCTCCAAAGCCGCGAAATCGGGCAAACCCGAAGTGCTTCCGTGGGCAACCGGCTCGACCGGTGCGGCGGGTGCATCCACGGCGCCAACGGCAAAGACCGCTGCGGTCGAAGCGAAGCCGGTTAAGAAGAAGACCGTTGCCAAGAAGGCTAAATCAAAGCCTACGGCGCCATCCACTGCCGCAGCGGCGGCGCCTTCTGGCGGCGATGATGGCTTCGGGGCCGCTGCGCCGCCGGTTGACGCTGGTGGAGCAGACTAGGCGCGCCTCTATCTCGGTTGGCGGCCTGCCGCTTTTCAATGAAGGTAGGCGGGTCTGCCGGACGGCTGCATTACAGGCACGTTGCGATCAAGACTTCTGCGACCTTCCGTGCTCCCGAAGATGAGGCGCCACTGGCTGCATGCGGCGTCGGCTGCATCCATAGCCGAGGTGCTTGCGCGTGCCGTCGGGGCGGCGACAGCATAAGGCACGCGGTACGAAAGCATCATGGCGACCATCGGCCCTTGTTAGAAGGTCCACGGCGATACGCCCCAGAACGCCTGAAGCGGCGATGGGAATGCGCCCATACCGAAAGTCCGGCTCCATGTCTGCGCAGGTTGGGCCGGTTGCGGGCCCGACCAATATGCCAGCGAGCAGGCGCTCGCCATTTCGAACCATGATCGCATGAGATCGGCCTGGATGGGTGTGGCTGTCGGCGCAGACGGTCCCCAATCGCGCAACCAAGCCTCCCAGGGATTGACGGGCTCAAGAGGCAGAAGATCGGCGGGCGTCATGTCGTCATAGACACGCTTCTGACACGCAAGAGCGGCAGCTACCGACGCCTGACCCATCTCGAACATCGCTTCCGTGGCCTTTTGCAGGAAGCGAAAATGCAGCGCGCAATCGAACACCAGAGTCATCCCTCTATCGCTGCGACACTCTAGCAGGATTGCTGCATTGCAGCAACATCGAAGACGCAGGGGCACAGGCTCAGTTAATCACGTCTTCGAGAACTGAGGCTATTCAGCCGATCACGAAGGCTCTGTCGTGCCGTTGTTGGATGAGCCGCGTCCACTTTTCGCAGCGCTTTGGAGAATTGCGCTGGTCTCGCGCTCGGCGAATTTCAAACGTTCGAGCCTCGGCATTCGCCACCGCGGCTCCTCGCCGACGATGGACGGCTTCGTGATGATGACCTCGACTGTCTCCCCGTTTCTTTCTGTCGGCGGCGAGGCGATTTCCGGGGCGGAGCCTCGCATCGGCAGAGCCACAGGGACGCGGCCAGCGAATTGCCCTGCCGCAAGCCAATAGACGAAGCCGCCAAAGAGGCCCGCAGTCAAAAATGCCTTGACGGCATAGTTGTTGAAGATCGTTGGCTGACCGGTGACCTCACTCATGTATTGAGCGCTGAAGCCAAGCAGTCCGATGATCACTCCGGCGAGCAGGTAAAATGAGACGGCCCTAAGCGAAAACCATTCGCCGATTGCGGCTGCGATCAGCGTGAAGATCGCCGAGAAAATTGCAATGTGGGTGGCTGCGAGCAGCGCGAGGTCGATCGTCTCTCCGATCGTTTTCGGGAGGTCGTCCGCCTGCCCTGCGAGAATATCGATATCAACGAAAAGAACAGTAATGAGGCCCGCGGCCAAGCTTGCCAGCGCCCATCCGAACATAACGCGCGCCAATGTGCCGACAAACCTGAGCACAAGCCGTTCCGCCCTCAGTCACCCTCAGCAAAGTGTATAAAGGTCGGCGCACCCGGCTCAATAGGAATAACCGCGGAGAACGATGGTCAGCTCAGAGGTTTGCCGGCATGCCGCGATCCTTGGCTGAAAGGCGCTGGCTTTCCGACCTGAGTTGCCCGCAGGCGGCAAGAATATCGCGTCCGCGCGGCGTGCGGACGGGGCTCGCGTAGCCCGCCCGGTTCACGACGTCGGCAAAGCGCTCGATCGTTTCCCAATCCGAACATTCGTACCGTGTGCCCGGCCACGGATTGAACGGGATCAGATTGATTTTTGCGGGAATTCCGGACAGCAGCTTCACCAGCGCGCGGGCTTCGGCAAGGCTGTCGTTCACGCCCTTCAGCATCACGTATTCGAAGGTGATGCGGCGCGCGTTCGAGAGGCCGGGATAATTGCGGCAGGCGTCCATCAGGTCGGCGATCGGGTACTTTTTGTTGATCGGCACCAGTTCGTCACGCAGCGCGTCGTTCGTGGCGTGGAGCGAAATGGCGAGCATGGTGTCGGCTTCCTCGCCCCAACGCGGGATTTCAGGAACGACGCCCGACGTTGACAGCGTGATGCGCCGCTTCGACAGTGAAAGGCCATCGCCGTCTGCCGCGACGTCCATCGCAGCTTTGACGTTGTCGAAATTATAAAGCGGCTCCCCCATGCCCATCAGCACGACGTTGGTGATCTTGCGTTCGGCGTTTGGAAGCAAGCGTCCGTCGTCCGGGCCTTTGGCGCCGGGCCAATCGCCAATGCGGTCGCGCGCCAGCATGATCTGCCCGATGATCTCTTCCGCTTCGAGATTGCGGACGAGGCGCTGGGTGCCGGTGTGGCAGAACGAGCAATTCAGGGTGCAGCCGACCTGGCTCGAGATGCAAAGCGTGCCGCGGTCGCTTTCCGGGATGTAAACGGTTTCGATTTCGGGCGGGCGCGCTTCGTGGCTGCGCTTGGCCAGACGCAGGAGCCATTTGCGCGTGCCGTCGACCGAGATTTGCTCCGAGACGATTTCGGGGCGGTCGAGCGAGTAGACGTCGGCGAGCTGACGGCGCAGGTCTTTCGAGACGTCCGTCATGTCGTCGAAGCTTGTCACGCCGCGGACGTAGATCCAGCTCCAGAGCTGGCCGACGCGCATGCGCAGCTGTTTTTCCGGAACACCGGCGGCGGCGAGCGCGAGCTTCAAGCGATCACGCGTGAGACCTGCGAGGGACGGCTTTGCCGCCGGGCCCGCCAGCGAAGGCTTCTCGGCTGGCACTTCCGGGGTGATTTTCACGAGCGGCGCGGCGGTCATAACTAAAAAAATCAGCTTTGGGTTGCGGAAGTGGCCCCTTTTACAGGCGTTTGCGGCGAATGGGTAGCCGCAGGACGTCGCGCTTGTGCCCTCACCCCTAACCCCTCCCCGCAAAGGGGGAGGGGAATAACAGGAGCCCCACCCTTCTCGTCGTCCTCGGTCGAGCGAAAGCGAAGACCGGTGATCCAGCGTTAAACGTGTCGAAGAACACTATTGGATCCTCGGCGCTTCTTGCGCTTGATCTCCGAGCAGTCCCGCGATGCTCACCCGTTCGGGGATGACGGGAAGCTACAATATAAACCTACTCAAGTCGGCGTTTTTCGAGAGCTGGCCGACGCGCTCTGTCACGTAGGGGCCGTCGATGATGACCGTCGCGCCGTTCTTGTCGGAAGCCTCGAACGAGACCTCGTCGAGCACGCGTTCAAGCACGGTTTGGAGGCGGCGGGCGCCGATGTTCTCGACCGTCGAATTGACTTCGACGGCGGCGTCGGCGAGCGCATCGATGGCATCCGGCTTGAATTCGAGTGTCAGGCCTTCGGTCTCCATCAGCGCGACGTACTGCTTGATGAGGCTCGCCTGCGGTTCGGTCAGGATGCGCTTCATATCCTCGCGCGTCAGAGCGTTGAGTTCCACGCGGATCGGCAAGCGGCCCTGCAATTCGGGAAGTAGATCCGATGGCTTCGAGACGTGGAAGGCGCCTGAAGCTATGAACAGGATATGATCGGTTTTC
>CAYYDL010000519.1:0-3172 GCA_964470545.1 uncultured Hyphomicrobium sp.
GACGTCGTCACGATGGCGAAGGGTCTCGCAGGCGGCATGCCGCTCTCGGCCATCGTCGGCCGGGCGGACGTCATGGATGCTTCGAATCCCGGCGGTCTCGGCGGCACCTATGCGGGCAACCCGGTTGCTTGCGCATCGGCCCATGCCGTACTCGACGTCATTCACGACGAAAAGCTTTGCGACCGCGCTAACGCCATCGGCAAGATCATCATGGATCGCTGCTCGTCGCTGCAGCAGAATTCCAATCTCAACTGCATCGGCGACGTGCGTGGCCTCGGGGCTATGTGCGCGGTCGAGCTTGTCAAAGACAAAGCCAGCGGCGAGCCCGCGCCAGAATTGACTGGCGCCCTCCTCAAAGCTGCGAGCGATCGCGGCCTCATTCTTCTTTCGTGCGGCACGTATGGAAACGTCATCATCCGCTTCCTGGTGCCGCTGACGGCCAGCGACGATCTCGTTCGCGAGGGCATGGATGTGTTCGAGGCGGCGCTGACAGACGCCGTCGCCAAAGTCGCTTGATATTGGAATCGCTCCCGGCGGCCGGCTCCCCGGAGGGAGTCGCCGGGAGCCAACAAAGGATTCGCCTATGAACGTACAGATCAAGCCGAACGACCTCGCATCCTTCTGGATGCCGTTCACCGCGAACAAGCAGTTCAAGGCGAACCCGCGCCTCTTCGTCGGCGCCAAGGACATGCACTACGTGACGAACGACGGCCGCAAGGTGCTCGACGGAACGTCAGGTCTCTGGTGCGTGAATGCGGGCCATTGCCGGCCAAAGATCGTCGAAGCGATCAAAGCCCAAGTCGAGACGCTCGATTTCGCCGGCACGTTCCAGATGGGCCATACGAAGGCCTTCGAGGCTGCCAACCGGCTGACGGCCATCGCGCCCGAAGGTTTCGACCACGTGTTCTTTACGAACTCGGGTTCGGAGTCGGTCGAGACGGCGCTGAAGATGGCAATCGCCTATCATCGCGCCAAGGGTAACGGCACGAAAGTGCGATTGATCGGCCGCGAGCGCGGGTATCACGGCGTCAACTTCGGCGGCATGTCGGTCGGCGGTATCGGCCCGAACCGTAAGATGTTCGGCGCGCTGGTCGCGGGTGTCGATCATATCCGGCATACGCATGATCTTGCGAAGAACGCCTTCACGCGCGGCGAGCCGGAGCATGGCGCAGACCTCGCCGATGATCTCGAGCGCCTCGTCGCTCTCCATGACGCTTCGACCATTGCTGCCGTCATCGTCGAGCCGGTCGCCTGCTCGACCGGCGTTCTGATCCCACCGAAGGGGTATCTCAAGCGCCTCGAAGCGATCGCGAAGAAGCACGACATTCTTCTCATCGCTGACGAAGTGATCACGGCGTTCGGTCGCCTCGGCGTGCCGTTCGGTTCTGATTACTTTGGCATCTCGCCCGACATCATCACGACCGCCAAGGGCGTCACGAACGGCACGATCCCGATGGGCGCGGTGTTCGTCAAATCGCACGTGCACGACGCCTTCATGAATGGCCCCGATTGGATGATCGATTTCTTCCACGGATACACCTATTCGGGCCACCCGGTTGCGGCGGCAGCCGCTATCGGAACGCTCGATACCTACGCCGAAGAGGGCTTGCTGACGCGCGCGACCGAACTCGCGCCCTACTGGGAAGAACGCGTGCATGCGCTGAAGGGACTGCCGCATGTCATCGATGTGCGCAACATCGGCCTCATCGGCGCGGTGGAGTTCGCGCCCGATCCGGCGCAGCCTGGAAAGCGGGCGTTCGACCGTTTCGTGAAGTCGTTCGAAGAGGGCGTTCTCGTTCGCCAGACTGGCGACATCATCGCGCTGTCGCCGCCGCTCATCATTTCGAAGTCCGAGATCGATCAGTTGTTCGACACCTTCGGCAAGGTGCTGAAAACGACGAACTGAATTTAAGGATGTCATTCTCGATGCGGCGAGCGTCGCGAGACGCATCGGGAATCCAGCGTTAGGAGTGCCGTAGGCTCGATAATTGTGTCTTCGACGAGTCTCACGCTGGATCCCCGGCCTTCGCCGCAGCTTTGCTGCGCTCGGCCGAGGACGACGAAGGGAAAGATAAGGATGCCTCACCAATGCACATGATCGAGAACGCCATCGACGGCCGCCGCTCTGCGGTTCATGCGGCGCGGACACAACCTGTCTTCAACCCGGCAACCGGGGAAGAGGTCGCGCGGCTTCCATTGTCGAGCGCCGACGATCTCAATGCGGCCGTCGCGGCGGCGAAGACAGCCGCGGTCTCTTGGGGCTCCACGCCGCCGATGAAACGCGTGCGGCCGCTCTTCAAGTTCAAGGAGCTTCTGGAGAAGAACGCCGAAGAGATCGCGCGCGCCATCTCGCAGGAACACGGCAAGACGCACGCCGACGCGCTCGGCGAACTTCAGCGCGGTATCGACGTCGTCGATTTTGCATGCGGAATTCCGCATCTTTTGAAGGGCGAGTTCAGCCGCAACGTCGGGCCCGATATCGACAGCTGGTCCGACCGGCAGCCGCTCGGCGTCGTCGCGGGCATCACGCCGTTCAACTTCCCGGCCATGGTGCCGATGTGGATGTTCCCCGTCGCCATCGCGTGCGGCAACGCCTTCATCCTGAAGCCGTCGGAGCGCGATCCGTCGGCGCCGATGCTGATCTGGGAGCTGTTCCAGCAGGCCGGCTTGCCCGCCGGTGTGTTCAACGTCGTGCACGGCGACAAGACGATCGTCGATGCCATTCTCGATCATCCTGACATCGCGGCGGTGTCGTTCGTCGGCTCGACGCCGGTGGCGCAGTACATCTATGCCCGCGGCACGGCGAACGGGAAGCGCGTGCAGGCGCTCGGCGGCGCAAAAAATCACATGATCGTCATGCCCGATGCCGACATGGACCAGGCGGTCGATGCGCTGATGGGCGCGGGCTACGGATCGGCAGGCGAACGTTGCATGGCGATTTCGGTCGCGGTTCCGGTCGGCGAGAAGACGGCTGACAAGCTTGTGGAAGCCTTGGCGCCACGCGTGCGCTCGCTCAAAGTCGGGCCGGCGACGGATCCCGAGTCGGAGATGGGCCCTGTCGTGACAGCGGATGCGAAGCGGCGGATCACCTCGCTAATCGACAAGGGCGTCGCGGAAGGCGCGAAGCTCGTCGTCGATGGCCGCGGCCTGACGCTGCAGGGCTACGAGAACG
>CAYYDL010000520.1:0-3793 GCA_964470545.1 uncultured Hyphomicrobium sp.
TGGCGCGGATGAAGGCTTCCATCTTGTCGATCACGGCTTGGTCGAGCGTACCGAGATCTGCCGCCGCTGCGGGCGGGACGCCGAACTTGTGCACCGCCACGTCGCGAAAACCTTCCGCGACGCTCCACATGCCAGGATCAGCGATCAACGCGGCGAGCCGATGCTCGCCCGACGCGCCGCGCGACGCGAGATAGCCGCCTAGGCTCCAACCGTAGAGCGCGATGCGCGTTGCATCGACCAGGGGCAGGGTCACCGCATAATCGACCACCGCCTTGATCACGACCTCCCAATCCGGCCGCATCGGAACGCCGCGCTCGTAGAGCATCGCGCCCTGGCCGGGACCGTCGAACAGCAGGCTGTGATACCCCCGCCGCGAAGCCGCGACCGTAGCCGCGAAATAGTTGTCGGTGATGGTGCAGTCGTAACCGCTATTGAAGATGATGAGCGGCCGAACCTCGGCCTCGAACCCGATCGCCGGGATGAAATATCCCGGCAGCGTTGTCCCTTCGAACGGGATTGCAATGGGTGCCCCCGGGTTGGCCCCGAGCGAGAGCCCTTTGTCGAACACTGCAACGCCCTTGCTGAAGGCCGACGTCAGTCGCGGATCGACCGGCACTCCGTAAATCGGATGGAAGGACGTGACGTAGAAGACGCTGGCTTTAAAATAGAGCGCGCGCGCATTTGCGATGTGGCCCTTGGCGCGCACCGCGTCGGCTTCTGCGGAGAGCCGGTCGGCCGCAGCAACCCACGCGTCGTAATAGGCGCTGTCGTCACCGTCACCGATGGCCGCGGCCACCGCCTGGATCTCTCCGAAATCTGCCCCGCCATAGGGAATGTACGCGATGGGCCAAGTGCCGAAATCCTCATGAATCTCGTTGCGAAAAAGGCTGGTCAAAACTGCTTTCCCCCGCATTCCAATAGCGTCTCTGGCCCGCCATTTCCGAACGGCCCAACCACAAAGTTTGCGTGTCGTACGGGAAACGAATGTGTTCGGCGCGGGCCCTCGCGTCAAGCCGCGTTCGATGCGCGTATCGCCGGCGCAACCGAAGCCCTCCACATCAACTCGTTTCAATTCGAGCCGACGATGTTAATTGCGAGTTCAGATTGTCCGACAGAAATTGCACGGCACGCACGCCGAATGATCAAAATAGCGCGCGCTCAAGGAGAATTCCATATGATGAAACTTTTCGCACCTCTACTCGGCCTCGCTGCACTTGTCGTAGTCGATCTGTCATATTCAGTCACACCCGCCTCTGCCCTCGGCGGCTGCGGTCCGAACCGTCATCGCAGCAGCGTCACCGGTCGCTGCATCTGGGGTGGGCAAAATCAAGGATGGTGCAAAAGGCACACCGGCTACAGAGCCATTCACACCGCCAGCGGCAAAATGGTTTGCGTGAGAAGGTAGAACCGAGGCCACGAGACAAGACCTTCCCGGCCGGACGCGATGTCCTCGCATCGCGTCCCATTTTTTTCTAACGCGATCGGCCGCCAGTTCCACGAACGAGAGGAGAGTCTTTCAGCAAGAAGGAAGTCGCGCCCAGGCGCAGATCTGTGCGGGCCCCAAAATTTGACTTTGGGCAGCCACCACATCCGTTCGCAACCGCTCTTCCAAGGCATCAATCGGCAAAGCCTGATCCGACAGCAGCCCAATGTTGACGAGTTGCGGCTGCATGCTGCGCAATGTCTCCGTGACCCATGGATAAAAAGGCGAATTCTCGCCACCACCAACGGGAACCTCGCAGAAAAGGTTCGGAACCGGCAGATCCGCGTTCTGAAATTCATTGAGGAGATGCTCGCCGACCTGCCAATGCACAACGGCATCTCGAAATGCTGATAGCACCAGTTCCACCGTCATTTCCCACGACCAAACGACCGGATGTGATTTTCGGCTCGCAGCAAACGACAACTCATGGAACGCGATGATGCCCCCAGGCCGAACGAGACGCGCGGCCGCGCGAAGAAAGCCTTCCGGATCGGCCTGATGAATCAGAACATATCGACCGATCACGCAATCGAAGGGTTCCGCGCTGAAGAATTTTTCAACCGTATCTTCGACGAAGCTCACGCGATCGAGACCCGACTCTCGCGCACGCTTTGTTGCAATCGCAAGTACATCAGAACTTCGGTCGATTCCAACGATTGATCCTGATGGTCCAACAAGCTGCGCCGCAATCATCGAGACATCGCCGGCGCCGCAGCCCACATCGAGGACACGCATACCCGGAGCCACACCCGCGGAACGCAGCAGGCGCTCGGTGATCGGCCCGATAATCTTCGCCTGACTGATCAGGCGATCGATTTCGTTGGGGGTATGACCAAGAACATAGACCTGTTCGGCGTAGCGTCGAGCGCCCTTAACACCGGCGTCATCGTAATCTCGAATATCGATCTTTCCGCTCATAGCGACAAACCTCTTGCTGCATCGTCAGAGTGTTCGCCGATCGTGTTACGCAGTCATTTCAACGATGATGCAAATGGCTACGTCTGTAATGCGCTAAGCGATCTCTATTGGTTTCGGCTCTTGCCCTAATCGGGCTGCGGTTCGCTCAAGCCTCGCAATCTCTGCGCGGCTTTAGGCTTGGCAACGATCCCTCGTGCTGAACCTCTTTGCCGCCTATGGACAACACGCCAATCGGCCAATACTATACTTTCAGGTTAATTAACTCGCCGGTATTTAACGATGAGAGATCCGCTCAGTCGCACCTTCGCAGCGCTCGCTGACCCGACGCGCCGAGCAATGCTCGCAAAACTGTCTGAGGGCGAAGCCAACGTATCGGCTCTCGCAGAGCCGTTTCTTAAGGAGATGAGCCTTCCGGCCATAACCAAACATCTGAAGGTGCTGGAAAGCGCCGGCCTCATCACCAAGGGCCGCAAGGCACAGTATCGACCTTGCCAACTCAACGGCGAGCCGCTGCGGGAAGCAGTGGACTGGATGGAGCAGCACCGGATCGCGTGGGAAGATCAACTTGATCGGCTCGGCGCCTACCTGAAATCAAAAAGCAAAGGAACACGCCATGGCCACAAGAAATAAATCGAATGTCCTCTCTCTCACCCGTGTCTACGACGCGCCGCTGCAATCCGTGTGGGACGCATGGACTGTCCCGTCTGAAGTGGCGCAGTGGTGGGGACCGCGCGGTTTCACACTGACGACCCACAGTCACGATCTGCGTACCGGCGGCCACTGGCACTACACCATGCACGGGCCGGACGGCACGGATTACGAGAACACGACGCAATACATTGAAGTCGTGCCCCTGCAGCGGATGATCTATGACCACGGCGGCCACAAGGATCGTCCGCCGCTGTTTCGCGTGACCGCGCTCTTCACCGAGCGCGACGGGCGGACCCAGCTCGACATGAGCATGGCTTTTGCGACACCCGAAGTAGCGGCAGAAATGCGTGTCTTCATCAAGAAAGCTGGAGGCGAGGCAACGTGGGACCGGTTGGCGGAATATTTGGCGAAACGTCTCGCGGGAGCGGAGCAGTTCTTCATTTCACGCACGTTCGATGCCGCCATCGATTGGGTGTACGAGATGTGGACGGACCCCGAGCATCTCGCCCAATGGCTGCCGCCGACGGGTGCCACCATGCATTTCCTACGAACTGAGCCGCATGTCGGCGGCACATCATTCTATGAGATGACGGCCGCGAACGGTGCGATGATGTACGGCCGCGTAACCTATCTGGCCATGGAGAAGCCGAGCCGCATCGTCTACACACAGCAATTCTGTAACGACAAGGAACAGGTGAGCGCTGCGCCGTTTTTCCCACATTGGCCGCGCACCATGCTCAC
>CAYYDL010000521.1:0-3395 GCA_964470545.1 uncultured Hyphomicrobium sp.
AGATGGCAGGCCGGATGCAGCTGCGACTTCGAACGTCATCAACAGACTTAAAGAACATGGCGTCCTGGTTGGTGCGGCCGGCCGAACCGCGAGCACTCTGAAGCTTCGACCACCGCTGTGCCTGACGACGACCGAGGCCGATATTTTTGCCGATGCGCTTGAGAAGGCACTTTCCAAAGTGGACTAATCCTCCGCCGCTACGATGATTTCGACGTTCGCTTCTTTCAGGGCGTCAAGAAGTTCACCTTCCGGAGCAACGTCGGTGACTAAGATATCTATGGCATCGAGCGAACACACCAATTCCAAACTCGTGTTTCCAAATTTTGTATGATCGACCATCAGCACGTTGCGCGCAGATTTGGCGACTATCGATCTTTCCGCCCAAGCGATGCCCGATACGACTTCCGTTCCTCCTAATGGGCTCAGTCCGCTGACGCTCAGTAAGGAAGCATCGAAGCGAAACTTTTCAAAGAACGTTGTCGTCTCCGGCCCCAACGTGCAGCCCTCCGCCGGATCATATTCGCCTGGAGCAATGACAACGCGGGTTCTCGAATCAGGTGGAAAGCAGGTGCTGGCAGCAATGTTGTTCGTGAAGATCGTCAGTCGGCGGTTCTCGGCCGCAAGCTGCTTCGCGAAGGTGTAAGCCGTCGCGCCGACTCCGAGGACGAGGACATCTTTATCAGAAAACAATCTGATCGCTTCCCGCGCGATCGCGGCTTTGCTCTTTGGCTGTGCAGCGATGCGCTCTGCCCATGATGGTTCCGAGCCAACGGATTTTGCAACAGCGCCACCGTAATGTCTCTGCACGAGATCTTTCTCGTGCAGCAGGTCGAGGTCTCGTCGAATTGTTTCCGTCGACACATTGAGGCTACGCGCCAATTCCTTGATTCGCAGCGATGTGCCGGAATTAAGCGCCTTCAAAACGCGCTCGCGCCGATCCTCGGGCCTCAGCTTTGTCATTCGTCCGACCACCTCAATCATCGGTCACCCCAGTGATCCCTTGTTGAATGTGTTTGCATGTTTTGCCAATTGTGCAAATTTTTGCGGCAAGTCCAACAAAAAGTGTTGTAGTTTACAAATCCCATGTGTTACTTGTCCGATATATTTGCTCGGCTGCGGTGTGGGAGTGGTCAAGATGAGCGATTCGGCGTTGCCGGAAGACCAGGTTTGTTCCCGAATCCATGCGTTGCCCTGTTGGGAGGGCCCGGTCAGGCTAACGCCGCTCATTGGCGGGCTGTGCAATAAGAACTTCGTCGCCCAAACCCAGTCGCAGAAATTCGTCGTGCGGGTCGGAGAAGAGATTCCCGTCCATGGCATCAGCCAAGCGTTCGTCGAGAACGCGATGCGCGCGGCGGCTGGCATCGGCGTAACACCAGCGCTCAGATATGCGAGCGCCGGAATATTCGTCAGCGATTTCGTCGTCGGCCGCCATCTGCTGCCGAGCGATCTTGAAAACGAATCTATTCTCGCCGGCCTCGTCTCTCGGCTTCGCGAGCTTCATCAAAGCAAACTCGACGCCGGTCCACTCGCGTACTTCTGGCCGTTCCAGGTCGTGCGCGGCTATATCCGTTATTGTCGGGGACGCAATTCACGGATTGAAAACGAACTCGACACGCTGAGCGAATACACCTCCACTCTCGAGCGCTTCGTTAGCCCTTTCCTCCCTGTTTTCACTCACAACGACGTGGTGCCTCAAAACGCGATGCTCGACGACGACGGGCGCGTTTATCTGATCGACTGGGATTATGGAGCCTACGGCCATCCCTTTTTCGATCTGGCCGGCATCACGGCGAATGCCGACATCGATCATGAAGTCGATGCGAGAGTCCTGGAACTCTATGCTGGTTCACCCAATTCAGAACTTTGGAAACAGTTCCGGATCTTCAAGCTTATCGTCAATTTGCGAGAGATGCTTTGGGGCGCGGTCCAAGCGCTTGCGTCGAACCTCGATAGCGAACGTGTCGAAGCAGGAATGGCCTCGATCTATCCCGAGGAAGAGCGCGGCTACTTTGGCTATGCCGAACTCAATCGCAAGCGATTTCATCGAAATCTGACCGAATTCAAGAAGCTTTACGGCTGAGGGAGTGGAGCCCTCAAGCGACACAACACGCATATCAGCATCGCGCCGCGTCTGCGGCCAATAAGGACGATTATGACGAACGCAATTCCGGCTCAGGCGCACATCGTAATTATCGGGGGCGGCATCGTAGGCTGCTCCGTTGCCTATCACTTGGCGAAGCTTGGAAAGAAGGACGTCGTTCTGCTCGAACGTCACAAGCTAACGTCAGGTTCGACATGGCACGCCGCGGGCGCAGTCGGGCAGTTGCGATCCAGCGCGAATATTACGCGCCTTCTCGGATATTCTGTGGATCTCTACGATACGCTCGAAGCCGAAACCGGCCAAGCGACAGGCTGGGTTCGAAATGGATCGCTGCGTCTTGCGCGAAATAAAGATCGCCGCGCCGAGTTCGAGCGTGCATGTACGACTGCGCGATCTTTCGGCCTTGAATTTCAGATGCTCACTCCGGCGGAAGCGAAGGAAAGAGTACCTCTCATCGAGACAAAGGGCATCGATTGCGCTGCGTTCGTCCCGAGCGACGGCGTTGCCAATCCAAGCGACATCACGATGGCGCTGGCGAAAGGCGCCCGCCAAGGCGGCGTAAAAGTCTTTGAAGACGTCGTCGTTACGGGCATCGAAACCGAGAATGGCGCTGTTAAAGCGGTACAGACCAACCGGGGCCGGATCACCTGCGATATCGTCGTCAATTGCGGTGGCATCTGGGCTCCGGAACTCGGCCGGATGGCTGGCGTCAATGTTCCGCTGCAGCCGTCGCATCATCAGTACTTCGTGACGGATAAGATCGAAGGTCTTGCTCGCCACATTCCTGCGATCCGCGACACTGACTATCAAACGTATTTCAAAGAGGACGTCGGCGGCCTGCAGGTCGGCGGTTACGAATTCAATCCTATTCCTTTCGACGTCCCGAAAATCCCCGAAGGCCATGAGTTCAAGCTCATGGAGCCGAATGTCGATCATTTCGAGCCATTGCTCGAACGTGCAATGGAACTCGTGCCGGCGTTACGAACGACGGGCGTGAAGACGTGGTTCAACGGCATCGAGTCCTTCACCGAAGACGGGATGTTCATTTTGGGCGAGGCGCCCGAGGTGAAAAACTACTTCGTCGGCGCGGGCTTCAATGCATTCGGAATTGCAGCGGGCGGCGGCGCGGGACGCGCTCTGGCCGAATGGATCGCTGAAGGTGAGCCGGCCTTCGATCTATGGGCCGTCGACATTCGCCGATTCGGCGATCATCACCGCTCGCGCCGCACGGTTTTGGCGCGATCCCTTGAGGGACAGGGCCATCACTATGCGATGGGATGGCCCTACCTCGAAT
>CAYYDL010000522.1:0-9393 GCA_964470545.1 uncultured Hyphomicrobium sp.
AACTGATCGAACAAAAGGGCCGCGAAAATGCGGCCCTTTTCATTAGGTCCGCCGCCGACTGAATTCAGCCTCCGCGCGGACCGACCGGCAGGACAACGACAAACTCGGAACCGGGAGTTCGATCCTTGATCTCGAACCGAGCACCGAGCTGCTGCGTGAAGGCGGAAATAATGCGCATACCAAGACTTTTGGAGTTTTCGGGGGTAAAGTCTTTAGGAAGTCCCGCGCCTTCGTCCCGAATATTGAGCGTCGCCGACTTATCGTCCGTTCGCGCGAGAGCAACCCAGATAATCCCGCCTTCCGTATCGCCGTAAGCATACTTCGCGGCATTCGTAATGAGCTCCGTCGCGATCAATGCCAGGGAAATCGCGCGATCGGTCGGAACGACGATACCCTTTTCAACATCAATCCGGATGTCGCAACCGGAAAGCGTTGCAGTCAGGTCACGACATACCAACTCGATGTAGACGCCCAGATCGAGAGCGTCGATATCATTGCTTTGGTACAGTCTTTCATGCGCTCTGGCGATGGCGTGAACACGTTGTGCCGCTTCTCCGAGCTGCTCGACGAGTTTCGGATCATCGTGCTCGGAGGCCTGCAGGCGCAGCATCGTGGAGACGATGGTCAAGCTATTCTTGACCCGATGATTGATCTCCTTCAGCAGGATCTCGTGCCGATCGATGGCCGCCTGAAGGCGGCGCTCGTACCGCTCACGCTCGATCGCCATCCCGAGAATATTTGCAGCCCCTTGCAGAAATGCGAGATCGTGCTCGACGAATTGATCTTCGGAACGACTGTCGACCTCAAGAACACCGAAAGGCTCACCATCGCCTTGAAGAATGACATTCATCGCGCGCTTGATGCCATGAATGGCGAGAATTTCCGGCGTCCGGAATCGCTCTTCGTTTTCCAGATGATTGGAGATCACTGGCTTGCCCGTTCGCAATGCGAAACCCGCGGGGGACTCCAGATCCGCTCCTACGCTCGCAGTGCCAACAATTCCCGGCTCCCAACCAACGCCGGCCCTTACCAGCAGCCGTTTCTCGGATGGAATGTATTCGAGCACCTTGCAAAACTCGGCCCTGAGCGCCGACGCCGTGAGCCGGGACGTTTCCGTGAGCAACTCGCCGAACGAAGCGCCTTGCAACGCAAATACGCCGAGTTCGGCGAGGATTTCCTGCTGCCGAATTCGCTCTTCTAGCAAGCGCGGCGTAACTTCATCACTTGGGTCGTCTGGGCTCGTCTCGACGACCGGATCCGGTTCGATATCTTTTTGCACGACAGAGATTATCAGCCTTTCTCGAAAAAAACGAAAAGCGAAGAAATTCTGCTTCTCCGGTTGGCAGCGCCCGCAGATTTTATACGGTCGAATACCCGAATTCCATTGCGAACCCGATCTTTAATGAGAATGACTCAAGATACTAAAAAATAGGCCATTTTTGGCTTATTCTCACACGCCCGGCTTAGCTCCGCTTTTGCCAGCGCCCGCAGCACAGGCTTTCCAAACCGGGCCGCACAGACCTTGAAGGTGCGTCTTTTTCTGCCAACGTTACGCGGGATGGTGTCCGATAAAAACAACGCGAGGAGGAACGCACATGGCCCAAGCCGAGGAGAAACCAGACGGTATCCGACGCGACGACCTTCAGGCGATCACGCCCCATCTAGTCTGCGCCGGCGCGGCCGACGCCATCGAGTTCTACAAAAAGGCTTTCGGTGCCGAAGAGATCATGCGGCTGGCGGGCACGAACGGCAAGCTGATGCACGCGGCGATCAAGATCGGCAATGCGCAAGTGATGCTGGTCGATGAGGCGCCGGAATGGGGTGCGCTGTCTCCGATCGCGCTGGGCGGCAGTCCGGTGACCATCCATCTCTACGTGTCGGACGTCGATGCCTTCGTCGCACGCGCTGTTAAGGCAGGCGCCCTGCTTCGCATGCCGGTCGAAGACATGTTCTGGGGCGACCGTTATGGCATCATCGAGGATCCATTCGGCCACAAGTGGTCGGTCGCGACCCATCAGCGGGACATGAGCGGGCACGAGATTGAAGAGGCGATGAAGAAGTTCATGCCCTCCTGCGATGCCTGATCGATCTCGCGAACCTTGCTGCGACGGCGACGAGGTGGCTAATCGATTCCGATGATCTCGGCCTCGCCCGCTCCAGCCGTCACGGTGTCGCCGACGCTTTTCTCGATCAGTGCTTGGGCGAGCGGGGAGACGTAGGAGATCCGACCCTTCGAAGGGTCGGATTCATCTTCACCGACGATGCGGAATTTTTGGATGCGGCCGTCGTCGCGTTCGAGCGTGACGGTCGAGCCGAAGACAACTATCGACGTATCCGCGGGTGCGTTCTGCACCTCGGCGGTCGCCAGCCGCTGGTTCCAATAGCGAAGGTCTCGCGACGTGCGCTGGATCGCGTCGCGGTCGCCAGCGCGTTGACCCTCAGCCAACTCGTCCTGGAGCCGTTCGACTTCCGCCTGGATCAGGGCTAAGCCCTCGGGCGTTACGAGGTTGCGGTGCTCCGAGACGAGCTTCTCGGGAAGCTCCTCAACGGCGTCCGTTTCTTTGACGAATGCTCTGCTCATCGAACCAATATAAGGGCTTTCGGAGGCCAGTGCCAGAATGCGGCAGCACCAGGAAACATTGACGATCGAGACCCACGGCCAAAGCCTTGTGGAGTTCACCGCTGACGTCGTCCAAATCGTTCGAGCTTCCGGCATCCAGACCGGACTGGCCCACGTTTTTTGCCGCCATACCTCGGCATCGCTGCTCATCCAGGAAAATGCCGATCCCGACGTCCAGCGCGATCTTCTCGCCTTTTTCAGGCGTCTCGTGCCGGATGGCGACCCGCTCTTCATTCATCGTGCGGAAGGTCCGGACGATATGCCCGCACACGTCAAGGCGGCGCTCACTCAAACGACTCTAACCATTCCGATCTCGAAGGGCCGCGTGATGCTCGGCACGTGGCAGGGCATTTACCTTTTCGAGCACCGCACGCAGCCGCATACCCGCCAGATCCTCGTGCATCTCGTCGGAGAATGATGTTCGCGCTTCGTCGCCGTCTTAACTTTGTGCGGCAAGGCGCTGCGGGATGTCTTTGGCATTGGTTTGAAACACGCCTAGCTTATTCGGGTGCCCGCCCCCTCCCCGTCCCTCATAGGAGTGCTCCCATGCGCCTGCCGCTTCTCCCCCTTAACTCGATGACGCCCGAGCAGAAAGCTCTCTACGACGACATGAAGAAGGGCATCGAGACCCACTTCAAAGGCTTCACCGCAATCAACGAGAAGGGCCAGCTGATCGGTCCCTGGAATCCGTGGCTACGCTTTGCGAAGTTCGGCGGCCCGGTGTGGGACTTCACGAAGGCGATGTCGACCTCGCCGAAGCTGCCGCGGCCGATCCGCGAGATCGCCATTCTCGTCACGGGCACGAAATTCCACGCTGCTTACGAACTTTACGCGCACATCATCGTCGCGGAAATGCGCGGGCTATCGGATGCCAAGATCACGACCATCATCTCCGGGCACCGGCCGAGCGACCTCTCGGATGAGGAAGCAATCGCCTACGACCTTGCGTCGAGCCTCGTGACGGGCAGCACGCTTCCGGCGCTGACGTACAAGCGCGCCGTCGGCGCGTTCGGAGAGGACGGCACGGCGGAATTCATCTATCTGATCGGCCTCTATTGTGCGGTCTCGGTCATCCTCAATGGCTTCGACGTGCCGCTTCCGGACGATGGGACGGCAGAGTGATCTTCGATCAATCCAGCCGGTAATTGAAGCTTACCGAGACGCGTTCGGCTTTGGCGTGATTGACGGGCACTTCGTGCCGAAGCCAGCTTTCCCAGAGCAGGAGCGTTCCGGGAGACGGCGCAATGGAGACGAACGTCCTGTTCTTCTCTTTCGCGGAAGCCTTTCGCGCCGGTGCAGCCATAAGCATCGGCAGCCGCGGGTCTTCGTATTTGATCGCGCTCGCGTCTTTGGGAACCGAGAGATAGAGCGTGCCGCTGATGACGGAATGCGGGTGAATGTGCGCGCTGTGATGGCCGCCAGGCTTCAGCACGTTGATCCAGAGGCTGTCGAGCGCAAACCGACCCCCCGCCATTTCAAACTCAAGCATTCGCCCGAACGTTGTCACGTGACGATCGAGAACCGAAGCAAGATCGCCGAACACCGGATGACGCTCGGGCAGATCGTTGAGCGACGCATAGGATGTATATCCAGGGTAATCGTTCGCTTTAGACCACGCCTGCCCTGCCCGATCCGCGGCGGCGACTTCGCGGGCGGCGGAGAGAAGCTCAGATAAGAGCGCAGACGTCGCACCCTGCCGGAGCTCCTCGCGGTAAATCTGGGTGACGAAAAGCTCTTGAAGACGTGCCATGGCTGATCCCGCGAGGCGAATGGAAGGTGAAATGTCGCGTTTACCGCAGCATCCTCGCACATGGAAGGCTCCGACCCGACCTGCTAAAGACCCCGGCAGATCCAATCGAGAGAGCCTACCGGAGAGACCCGAATGTCCGACACCACACCAGAATCGCAAGCCCGCGCCGCGACGGCCGCCCTGATCCGCGATTACTACGCCGCCTTCAACCAAGGCAATACCGACGGCATGCTCGATTTTCTGACCGAGGACGTCATTCACGACGTCAATCAGGGCGAGCGCCGGCACGGCAAGGAGAAGTTTCGGGCCTTCAACGCGCGCATGACGCACAACTACAAGGAAGAGCTGAAGGACATCGTCGTGATGGTCTCGAAGGACGGTGCGCGCGCCGCGGCCGAATTCAACGTGCACGGCATTTACAAGAACACGGAAGAAGGCCTGCCGGATGCCGTCGGACAGAAATACGTGCTCCCCGCGGGCACATTCTTCGCCATCCGCGACGGAAAGATCGCGCGCGTCACGACGTACTATAATCTGACCGACTGGATCGCTCAGGTTGCTGGTTGAAGGATAGATCGCCCATGGTAGCGGACGAGAAGAAGAAGCTTGAGGTCAAGTCGGTCACGGGACCCGATATCCTGAAGATCCTTCCCGACCTCGGGCGGCTTCGGATCATCGTGTTTCGCGACTGGCCCTATCTCTACGACGGCACGCTCGAATACGAAGAGAAGTATTTGGAGAAGTTTGCAAAGGCGAAAGGTGCCGTCGTCATTTGCGCCTACGACGGCGCGCAGATGGTCGGAGCGTCAACAGGCGCGCCGATGGTCGAACACGCCGACGAATTCGGCGAGCCGTTCAAGAAAGCAGGCTACGACATCGCGAAGATCTTCTACTGCGGCGAGAGCGTACTGCTGAAAAGTCATCGCGGCCATGGCCTCGGACACGCGTTTTTCGACGGGCGCGAGGCGCAGGCGAGAAAGCTCGGCGGCTTCACGCATTCTTCGTTCTGCCGCGTCGTCCGGCCCGACGATCATCCATTGAAACCCAAGGATTATGCCCCACTTGATCCCTTCTGGCGAAAGCGCGGATACGCGCCGGTCGACGGGATCGTCGCGACGTACGATTGGAAAGATATCGACCAGCCCGGCGAAACCAGCCACAAAATGCAGTTCTGGATGAAAACACTATAGTTTGCGCTTTCCGTCCCACCTTCACGGCAGGCCGAAAGGCGCAAACATGAGGACCCGATGACCGCAAAGAAGACCCTCAAAGTTGCGAGCTCTCAATATCCGATTGGCCAGCCGAAGACGCTTGCCGAGTGGGAGGAGAAAATTGCGCTTTGGGTGAAGAACGGCGCTGCGACAGGTGCGGATCTTCTGGTCTTCCCGGAATATGCCGCGATCGAGCAGGCTGCCTGCTTCGGGCCGGAGGTCTACGACGATCTGCAGGCGACGCTCGCCAAGGTCGCGGACATCAAGGATGCGCGCGTCCAGCTTCATGTCGATCTGGCGAGGAAGCACAAGGTGCACATCCTCGTCGGCTCGGGGCCGTCGCGGAAAGCCGACGGGCGTTTCGTCAATGCGGCGCAACTCGTCACGCCGAAAGGCGCGGTCGGCGAGCAGGAAAAGCTCGTCATGACGCCGTTCGAACGCACCTGGGGTGTGACGGCGGGCAGTCCCGTGCGCGTTTTCAAAACGTCGATCGGGACCTTCGGAATCGCGATCTGCTACGATAGCGAGTTCCCGCTCATTGCGCGTGCCATGGCGGAAGCCGGTGCCGAAGTGCTGCTGGTGCCATCCTGCACGGAGCGCGTTTCTGGGTATCACCGCGTCCGCACCGGCTCGATGGCGCGCGCTTTGGAAAATACCATCGCATCGGTTCAGAGCCCGACAGTCGGCGATGCGCCGTGGTCTCCGGCCGTTGACTTCAATGCGGGTGCGGCCGGAATTTATGTGCCATCCGAACACGTCGTATCGGATACGGGCGTGCTCGCGGAAGGCACACTCAATAACGCGGAATGGGTGACGGCTGAGATCGATCTCGCCCGTCTCGCGCGCGTACGCGAGACGGGCGAAATGCACAACTTTGGCGACTGGTCGGTTCAGCCCGGTGCACCCACGCCAAAGGTCGACGTCGAGATCGTCAAGCTCTCGTAGTGCACTCTTTGTTGCGGCTTCCGACTCCCCTCCGGGGGAGCCGGCCGGAAGCCGTGCTGCGCATTTTTCATTGCGGCTTCCGACTCCTCTCCGGGAAGCCGGCAGGAAGCCGCATGAGCGTTATTTCAGCGCCCAGGTCACCGTGACGCTCGCTTCGAGAGTGCTCGTGCCGGCTTCGATCGGTACGGAGGCCGTTGCAGCCTTCGCGAGCCGCGGCGCGTAGGTGATCGGGCCGTTGGACGATGTCTCCTCGGAGATCTGGAGGACGTTCCCGACTTCGGCGCCGGCGGCGGCCGCCAGCAGCTTCGCGCGCCTCAAGGCGTTGGCCACGGCCTCCTTGCGGGCATCGTCCTTCAGTGTGTCCTCTTTGGAAACTTCGAACGTGAGGCCCTGGATCTGATTGGCGCCTGCGCTCACGACGTCGTCGAGAACATCTCCAAGCTGATCGAGATTTCTGACAAGCACAATGACTTGGTTGCTGACGCGATAGCCCCGCAGCTTTGGAGGCTGCCCGTCTTTAGAATAATCCATCACCGGCTCGACGTTGAACGATGCGGTCTGAATGTCCTTGGGATCGACGCCTTTCGCCTTCAGCTCGTCGATGATCTTGCTCATCGTTTCATTGTTCTGCGTCAGCGCCTGACGCGCAGTCTCGGCTTCGGTCGAGACGCCCGACGTAATTCGCGCGCGGTCGGGTTCTGCTTCGGCTGTGCCGGTCGCCGATACGGTGATCGTCCGCTCCATGGATTTTTCCTCCGCATGCGAGACCGTCGGCGAGGCAACGAGCAGCGCAACGGCGCAACCCAGTCCGATGGTTGAAACGACGACTTGAGAGCGCAAAAGTCTGTTCATAGGGGGGTCTCCGCCGGTTTTCATCGGAGCTATAGTCTGTTCGAGGACAAAATGAGGGCGGAATGCTGTCTTTGCGGTGAACGGACCCTTGTTTGCCAGTTCAACACGGGGGAGCTTGGGTTGCGACGCGCGCATCTCCTGCTATAGCATTCGCTCCCATTGGGGCCGGATCGGCGCCAGCGGGGTGTTCCCAATGCGGCGAGCCGAGACAGAAGATGGTCGATACCAAACTTCGCGAAGACAATGTCACGAAAAGCGCGGGTTCGGATATTCGTCAGAATTTCGGCACGAATTTCATCGTCATTGGATTTTTCACACCGAACTATGAACCGGCGGCTTCGGCGTTTTCAAAAAATCTCGCCGAGCAGCGCATTTCGCACCACCTCTATGCGCGGCCCCTTCTCGGTGACAGCTGGTATTCCCAGACACGGCAGAAACCGACGGTGCTGGCGCGCGCGCGTCGCGACTATCCGGATCTGCCGCTGATCTTCATGGATGTCGACTGCACCGTTCGTGCCGACATCAGCGGCATCTTGCAATCGCCCGGCGACCTTGCCATGCGGATCAAGGGCACAGCCCTGGGAACAACCAGGCGCGCGCTGAAGCCAACGACGCGCGTCCTGCTTCTGCGCCCAACGCCTGGAGCGGCGGCATTCGTTGCAGCTTGGGAGGCCGGTTGCGAGCACGCAGGCGGAGGTGATTCGGCAGAAGCCATCCTGATCGAGGTCATGGGTGACACGCCCGAGCTTTATGCCATTGGGACGCTCCCGCTCAGATATGCGGGCATCGAGTTGCATGACGCGCCGACAGATGCCGTCATCGTGCACGATAGCATTCACGATCAGACCCGCCCCGCGTGGGGATTGCGCCGAAGCGCGCAACGCTACTTCCGCGCCGGGCGAAATGCCGCCTACCGGTTTGCGACGGGCAAAACCTACGATGAACTCTATAAAAAGCGGGGCAGCCAGGACCGCAGCAAATAGGCGCCCGCTCCCCATGGGCCCGGGCGACAGAATGCCTGACACAAAATCGTCGTTGAGGCTGTCCGTCCGGCGAACATCTGGTATGAGAGCACCGCGCGGGCCCGTAGCTCAATGGTTAGAGCTGACGGCTCATAACCGTCTGGTTCCAGGTTCGAATCCTGGCGGGCCCACCATTTAAATCAATGCTCCGATGCCGGGCCTGCCCTTGAACGGGCTCGGCGAGCTTGACATCATTGTGCGTCGGAACCCGCGAAGTCGAAGGACGTGCCCGCATGCGCCAGATGAAGTTGAGCAGAGCCTTCACTCTCATCGAGCCAGGCCCGGTGGTTCTTGTGACGACCCACGACGGGAGCAAGAACAACATCATGACCATCTCCTGGACGATGGTCATGGACTTCACGCCTATGTTCGCCATGACCACAGGGCCCTGGAATTATTCCTTCGCCGCTTTGCAGAAGACCCGGGAGTGCGTGATCGCCATTCCGACGGTCGATCTTCTCGATACGGTGGTCGGGGTCGGCACGTGCTCTGGAGCTGACACCGATAAATTCGCGAAGTTCGGGCTGACTGCTGCCAAAGGGAAATCCGTCCAAGCGCCGCTGATCGCCGAATGCCTTGCGAATATCGAGTGCAGAGTCGTCGACTTCGTGGGGGCGCACGACATCGTCGTGCTCGAGGGTGTTGCTGCCTACTTCAATGCGGCGCGCAAGGAAAAAAGGATGCTGCACGCGGTAGGCGACGGCACGTTCGTCGTCGATGGACGCACATACGATCGCAAAAAGATGATGGCTGCTAAGCTTCCCTCGGGTCTCTAGTCTCCGCGAAAAGAACGTCTATAGGCTGCAAAGCGCGGAGTGAGCACGCCGATATGTCGGCGCGAATTTCCAACTGATCGTAACGGACGGAGACGGCATCAGCCAATCCATGAATTTGCATACGCCTCGCAATTCCACACAGCGTCTCCGGCACCACGCACCTCTGCAATATTTTCTTTGGGCCCGCGGCTTCTCGAAATTTTCCGCGCAGATTTTG
>CAYYDL010000523.1:0-4770 GCA_964470545.1 uncultured Hyphomicrobium sp.
TTGGCGAGTTTGACGTAACCACCCGATGCAAGATCGCAGTGTCCGCCTTTTGGGTTCAGGACAAGAGTGACTTCGGGACGTTCAAGATAACGAAGCTGATCTATCACAAGACCCGCGGTTGGCGGACGGATGGCCATATACAGGTGAACCACTTCCAGCTTAGGCAGATGAAGGAGTTCTTGTCGATCATATCAAACTTGAATCTGGGAGACGCGAAGAAGGCTCGTATCTCGCTAGACAACGTGAACATCGGCGCACTCGGTGCACTATTGGGCAGTTCAAAGGGAGCCGAACTCATCCGCAAACTCGCGGAAACACCGGAGCTTCACCACGACATCTACGCTGTGGCGGCAAAGCGAGAAGCGTTGGCCGAATTCGAACAACGCATGGGAACCGATGTTCCGGAGAAGGATTGGCAGGCGTTCTTCGAAGCGAACCAATGGATATTCGGGCATGGGCTAAACTACATGTCGCTCGACAAGGTGTCGGTCACACTGACGGCGCGAACTACGGGCAACGAATTCGACCGCAGCGGCAAAACCGCCGACGCGCTTATGAGGACGCGTGCCGAGGTCAGTCAGTTCGTGTTCGTGGAAATCAAGAAGGATACGACCAACCTCCTTCGGGTTGGCGATCCCTACCGGCCTGGATGTTGGGGCGTATCCGCCGAAGTCTCGAATGCCGTCACTCAGGTCCAGAAGACAGTCTTCGAATTTGCCCGCAAGCGCTTCCGCGTCGCTCTGAAAGACGGTTTTGGCAACGAAGCTGGAGAGACGGTCTATTCCGTCGAACCCCGAAGCGTTTTGATCGTCGGGGATACAAAGGAGTTGCACGGGAATGACGACAAGATCGCGTGCTTCGAACTCTACCGGCGCACTGTCCGCGCGCCTGAAATCCTCACATTTGACGAACTTCTCTATCGAGCGCGATTCATCGTGCAGAACATCAGCCGGGCCGCAGCTGCAGTAGACTAAAGTTGGCATTTTCAGCTGATCGACAACGACATCACGCGAAGAAGGGCTAAGGCGCTGCCCTCGCGCGGGCTAAAGCATCTCGAAGGTAGTGCCCCGGGTCCGCTTTGGGTCAAGAGCGGTCTTCAGGAAGCGTCCGCATTGAATTCGACGACGCGAATCACGACGCGAGCTCGGTGATACATCCTCGGTGTCGTTTCTATCGGGGGCCCTCATCTTGTTGGGACGTATGCGCATAGTAGCGCTTGCCAGCGATCGTAATCGTCGGCATGAGAATAACCGGCATCCGGTCCTCGACGCCGGCGACCAGCGGATTGGGCTTGCCGACGAGGATGCAGGCGAAGAGGATCTCCTCGTCGGCGAGACGGGCGACTCCCCGATGCCGATAAGGCACACGGCTCGAAGTCCTTGCGCATGAAGCGGTAGGGCCGCTTATCGTCGGCCCGCGCCTGCCACTCGAAAAAACCGGGCGCCGAGATGAGGCAGTGTCGCTTGGCGAAGCGATTAGCGGAAGAAGAGAGCCAATTAGCAACCAGATCTGAGGAATCTCGGCTTCCTCGAAGAGGACCGACTCGTCGAGGGCTTCTACTGAACGGGCTGCCGCTGAACTGATCTTCGCCGATGTCTCGCGGCCGAGGGTGACTACGGGTCACCGCCCTCGGGCTCGCTCGCCCTCCAGAGCGGCGGCCGTTCTTTCATGGTAGCCTGCGATCGCCAAGGCGCGAGAGACTATCATCATCGTCCAGGCTTTCAGCGGCAAGCCTGGCGCCTTGAAGCCGGAACCGCCGACACCGGCGCTGAACACGGCGGATGCACGGATGGGCGCCGCGATAGCGTCGGCGATGTTCACCGGCGTCGTTGCATATTCCCGGACCGGCGACGTCACGCTCGGCGAATATGACGAACCGGTCATCCTCGCCCGCTTCGGAACCTTGCCCGACGTCATCGTCGACTACGATCGTGAGGTTGCGCGCAGCGACCAGCAGATCTGACTCTTTGCTGGGCAGCGCGAGAAGCGGTTGGGGGCAAGCTTGGCGGGGAAGTTCTTTTCGACCGGTCTTGCGGCGCGAATCTTCGCTTTCGCCACCGCCAGCATCTTCGTTTTCGCGGTGGTGCACCGGCCGATCCTGGTGGTCGCAAATGCGCCGGATGACGACGGCCTTTTCATGCGACTCGGGGAGCAGATCCTGCAAACCGGTTGGCTCGGGCCCTTCGACAATCTGACCCTCGTGAAGGGGCCCGTTTATCCGTTCTTTCTTGCGGCGAACTCCTGGCTGGGCCTACCGCTGACGTTCGCGCACGCACTTCTTTTCTGTGTCGGCGCCGGCCTCTTCGCTGTCTCCATCAAGCGCGCAACCGGTTCGCGGTGGCTGGCCGCCCTGCTCTTCGCAGCTCTCGCCTTCTACCCGGACTTTGTGGGCGCGCGGATCATCCGCGACGAGATCTATCCCAGCGAGATGCTGATGATGTTTGGGTGTCTCGTCTTTGCGCTGTTTACGGACTCCCGTCGTCGCATTCTTTGGGGCTTCGGCGCCGGGCTCGCGCTTGCAGCGGCGTGGCTCACGCGGGAAGAAGGCCCGTGGCTTCTGCCGATGGTCGGGATGCTGGCTATCATCGGCATCGTTCGATCCTGGCGGTCGGGGCGGAAGATTCTTCTTTCTTCCCTCGCGGCTGTCCTGATCGGCTTCGCCGCGCCCAATCTGATTTTCGGGCTCGGCAACCTCATTGCGTACGGGAGCTTTGTCGGAGTCGACTTCAAGGAGAGGAACCTCGTCGCGGCGATGGCGGCCCTCGAGTCCGTGAAGGACGGGGGTGAGGAGGGTTATGTCCCGGTGCCGCACGCGGCTCGGGAGGCAGCCTACGCGGTCAGTCCGACGTTCAAGCGCCTGGAGGCTTACCTGGACCCTCCGGGCGGAACATCTCCCTGGCAAGACGGCTGTCGATTCGTTCAAAGCACGTGCGGCGACATCGCCGGCGGCTGGTTCATCTGGGCCCTCCGCGATGCGGCTAGCAGCGTGGGCGGCTACAAATCGCCTGCCACCGCGGCCGCGCTGTTCAGGTCAATCGCCGATGAGATCAATCGCGCCTGCTCGGCCGGCGAGCTTCACTGCCACCGAAACCTTCTTGCTTCGCTGACCTCGTTCGGAGCAGGCGTATATGCGGGCGATCCCGTCACCAGTTTCGAGCGCGCGATGGCAACGATTTTCCTCGCTCACAGCACGGTCGCAGGCGGCACGAGCACCGGCGCTTCGCCAGATTTCGAGAATGCGCTGGCGCTCGCAAACTACCCCCCACACACTCCACGGACGACGGACCGGCGCATCCGCGTATCCGGCTGGTACTACGCCGGCACAAACGTCTGGCCGACCTGGCGCTTGACCAATGCCTCCGGCGCCGAGGTCGCGGCATCCGTCGATCGTGTCGCGAGCTCGGACATTGCCGCGCATTTCCACGATCCAGCGGCCACGAACCAGCGCTTCCTCCTGACTGCAGCGTGCGACGGATCCTGTGCGCTGACGGTGTCCGCTCCCGGTCTGCCTGATCTGAAGACCGGTATCGCGGCACTGACGGCGCAGCCCGGCCCGCGCGTGGCCGGCGCAGCCACGCTTTTCGTCGATTCGGCGACAACGCAAACGCAAATCCCGGCTTCCCCGGCGGAAACCGTCTCGCGGGCCATACGAGAAGCCGCACTGACGATCTATCGGGCTGGGTTGCCCTTCGCGGCCTCCATTGCTGTCGCCGGCTTTTTGATCGGCGCCTTCCTCGCAATTCGTCAAAAACGCGATCGCGTCCTCGCCGCAATTGCCGCCTCGGTGTGGCTTGGCGTCTTCGTCCGGCTTGCCGTTGTCATCCATGTCGACATCACGGCGCTGCCGGTCGCCGTCGATTCGGTTCGCTATCTTTGGCCAGCATCGTTCTTACTCGTTGCGGCCGTCGCGCTCTCGATCGGACTCTTCGTCCGTCGCGCGGGATACATGATGGAAAAGAGCGGGAAGAGCCCGGCCACGGCGGCTCCCGCGGCCTTTTCGCTATAAAATCCACGACAAGCGGACGATTTTGGCGTGGCGTCGATGATATCATCCTTGCCGCCGTTCAATCGCCGTCCATCGTGTCGATGACGAGGTTCCAGTCGATCGCGAGACGTAAGAGCATCTCGGCTATCTCGCGCTCCGACGCGCCGGAATTCGGATGATCGAGAGCGAGACGCCTCGCTTCGATCGCCGCATAAAGCGGCTTATCCTCGCTCACACATTTGGCCACAAGGTCCTGAGCGGCCCTTTGCAGCAGTTCACGCGGCGTGGGCGACATGGCCTCTCCTCCGCTGCGATCTAATCCCTCCGTGGGCGAACGACAAATTGCTCGGGCGCGTTGGTGCCATGCTGCAGCTTGATCCCGTTCCGCCGGAAGTATTCGACGATCTTCTGCGCGGCGAGCTCGATGAACGCCGCATCGCCGTGCGCAAGACCTTTCCGCTGGCTCTTGGTAAAACCCCGAAGCGCCAGCCTGACCGCGAGCTCGTCCGGATCGAACGGACGTCGCTCCGCCTCAGTCAGGTAGTAGTGACGGATCAGGAGCTGGCGCAGCATCGCCTCGTCTTTCCCCGCGATCCACATTCTGAGCGGCTTGCCGGTGCCGACCTCGAAGCGCTCGGCCGCGTCGCGAAGCAGCGGATCGGTGATGTCGTCCAGGGTCACGCTAATCTCCCGCTACCCGCCGGCCCCAAGGCACTTCCGCGGCCGGCACCGCCTTGGGCAGCACGGGCGGCTGGAAGAGCACCGAAACGCGCTCGCTGCCGCAG
>CAYYDL010000524.1:0-1639 GCA_964470545.1 uncultured Hyphomicrobium sp.
AGGCGATGTCCGAGCGGTGCCGGTTCTCCGATGAGAGAGGCGAGGCCACGGCCCAGGCGGCTCTTCGGCACCATCGAGTTCATCTGCTTTTCTGTCCCCTGCTTGACGTTTGTTCTTTGAATTCGCGTGTTACTTCATGCGCCTCACGCCGCCTTGAAGCGGCGCTCGCGCTCCATGATCTCGGTCGCGAGACGCATGTAAGCCTGGCTTCCCGCGCAATCGTAGTCGTAGAGAAGGATCGGCTTGCCGTGTGAGGGGGCTTCGGCAATGCGCGTGTTCCGCGGGATGACCGTGTCGTAGACTTTCGAACCGAAAAAAGCGCGGACGTTGTCGGCGACTTCGCGCGACAACGAAAGGCGCTGATCGTGCATCGTCAGCACCACGCCCTGAATTTCGAGCCGCGGATTGAGCGTCCCGCGGATCTGCTCGATCGAATCCTTGAGCTGAGAAATACCCTCGAGCGCAAAGAATTCGCACTGCACCGGCACGATCACAGCATGTGCCGCCGACATGGCATTGAGCGTTAGCAGGTTCAGCGACGGCGGGCAGTCGATCAGCACGTAGGTGAAATGCGTTTCGGGATCGCGCGCGCGCTGATGTCCGATCATCGCGGTCAACGCGTCGCGCAGCTTGAATGGCTTGTTCTGGTCGGCCGAGAGCATCGAATCAATGCCGACGAGATCGTTGTTTGCCGGCACGAGAAAAAGGTTCGGAACGGCGGTCTTCAGCACCGTGTCCATCATCGTGGCGTTGCCCGTCAGGACATCGAACGATGTGTTGAAACGCTGCTCGATATCGACGCCAAGGCCGGTCGAGGCATTGCCCTGCGGATCGAGATCGAGGACGAGCACCCGCTCACCCACGGCGGCCAGTGCCGTGCCGAGGTTGATCGCGGTGGTCGTTTTGCCGACGCCGCCCTTCTGATTGGCGACAGCGACGACGCGCGGTCCCGCGTTTGCACCGCCCGCGCCTGATACGTAGCCGGCCACGGGATTATCCCTCCGTCCTAGGCTTCAACGCCCTCGACTTCAACGCACTGAGCAACACAATCCGACCGCTCTCTTCCGTCACGCTCGGAATCAGCTCAAAGGCAAACCGCCAATCCTGAGCCGCCGTGTCGATCTCGGCCGCGACGTCGCGACCTTTCAAGAACATACCAAGCGTAGACGACATGAAATACGGCGCCGCGATCTCGATCAGCCGGGAGAGTGGAGCGAGAGCGCGCGCGGTGACGCAGTCGGCCACGCCTACCTTAGCGTGAGTCTCCGGATTTTCGATCCTCGTGCACAGGATGTCCACAGCAACTCCGGTCGCACGGGCGACCTCACGGAGAAATGCGGCCTTTCGGCTGTCGCTTTCGACCAGGATATGGCGCGTGCCACCCTTTTCGGAAGCCAGGATCGCGAGGACGAGGCCCGGAAAACCGGCGCCCGAGCCGAGGTCAAGCCAGGTTTTGGCCTCGGAGGGCCGAAGCGGCCAAAGCTGGGCGCTATCGGCGAAATGGCGGTGCCAGATTTCGTCCAAGGTGCTCGGCGCGACGAGATTGATGGTTTTCTGCCAGCGCTTCAGCAGCGCTTCGTAGGTTTCGAGCTTCTTGCGGGTTTCAGCCGAAATGCCGAAGCGAGCCTGAAATGCTTCC
>CAYYDL010000525.1:0-1835 GCA_964470545.1 uncultured Hyphomicrobium sp.
CGGCAGCACGGCCGTGCGGTCGTTGCTCGGGCAATTGTGCTTATCCTGTTTCGCGCGCACCTTGCCGAGAACGACGGGATAGACGATTTCGAGATGCGACGGGTTGGCGGTCAGCGACAGGTGGACGGTATTGCCGTCGAACATGCGGTCGGAGGACGCGCCGAGGTGATACTTCACGTCGCCCGAGCCTTCGACATCGTCCGGCTTGAACGAACCGCCCTTGAACTCCTTGAAGATGGCGCGGAGCGGCTTCGACATGACATTCGCAAGAACGTTCAGACGGCCGCGGTGGGCCATACCCATCGCGATTTCCTGCACGCCCAAATGGCCGCCGCGCTTGATGATCTGCTCGAGAGCCGGAATGATCGATTCCGCGCCGTCGAGGCCGAAGCGCTTGGTGCCGGTATATTTCAGATCGCAAAACTTCTCGAACGTTTCCGTCTCGATCAGCTTTTTCAGGATCGCCTTCTGGCCTTCCGGCGTGAAGCGGATGTCTTTTTCCGGACCTTCGATACGCTCCTGGATCCAACCTTTCTGCGTCGGATCGGTGATGTGCGTGAACTGGACGCCGATCTTGCGGCAGTAGGTCCGGCGCAGAATGCCGAGAATCTGGCGCATCGTCGCCGTTTCAAGGCCCATCACCCGATCGATGAAAATCGGGCGATCGAGGTCGCCTTCCGTGAACCCGTAGGTTTCCGGCATCAGCTCGCGATGGACACGGCGGTCAGCAAGGCCCAACGGATCGAGATCGGCGGCCAGATGTCCGATGACGCGATAGGCGCGGATCAACATCAGCGCGCGGATCGAATCCTGCGTTGCGCGAAGAGACGCAGCGGGCGTCAATTCGAACCCTGAGATCTGGGCGCGGCGTTCGATCTTGTCCCGAATAGTGCGATCGGCTTCGCCGTAGTCGCCGGTCAGGGCGCCGACGAGATCCCGATCGGTGCCGTTCTCGTTGAGGAGGGCGGAGAGCGGCGGAGCCCATGCCGGCCCTCCCGAATAAGCGATGGCAGATGACGGCGGCTCCTTGATGCTTTCGAAAAAGCGGCGCCACTCGTCGCTGACGGCGCCGGGATTGCGCTCATACTCAGCCTGCATGTCTTCAATGTAGGGGGCGTTGGCGGCACTCAGGAAGGAGGTGCGCAAAAACGCTTCATTCTGGCCGTTTCGTGCCATGACGTTCGTCCTTAGCTCATTCTCCGCGAGCGTCGCCTGACGCTCGGGATGACGCGGACATCGACCGGATGGAAGTTGCCGCCGGTCTTACGGCTCCAGTTTAGTCGGCGCTTCTTAAGCCTTTAAGACTTCGACAAGAGTACGACCGAGTGCGGCCGGGCTTGGCGCAATCGCAATACCGGCGGCTTTCATCGCCGCAAGCTTGTCTTCCGCCTTGCCCTTGCCGCCGGAAATGATCGCGCCCGCATGGCCCATCCGCCGGCCCGGCGGCGCCGTCACGCCGGCTATGAAGCCTGCCATCGGCTTTTTGCGGCCCTTCTTTGCCTCGCGCATCAGGAAGTCAGCCGCATCCTCCTCGGCGGAGCCGCCGATCTCGCCGATCATGATGATCGACTTCGTTTCGTCATCGGAGAGGAACATGTCGAGGACGTCGATGAATTCCGTGCCCTTGACGGGATCGCCGCCAATGCCGACGGCCGTCGTCTGTCCGAGCCCGACGTCCGTCGTCTGTTTCACGGCCTCATATGTGAGTGTTCCCGAGCGGGATACAATGCCGACAGAGCCGGACTTGAAAATGTTTCCCGGCATGATGCCGATCTTGCATTGTCCGGGCGTCAGAATGCCCGGACAATTCGGGCCGACGAGACGCGATTTCGAGC
>CAYYDL010000526.1:0-5515 GCA_964470545.1 uncultured Hyphomicrobium sp.
CGAAAGCCGGACTCGCTCGGCGAATAAAATTTTACAACAATCCGGATCGGGTCGCTGGTCTGATCCGCTGCGGACTCATGGCGGTGACGTCCCACCATAATATTGTGCAAGTTCGTGCATCTGTTCGGCGGTCAAATCTTTCGCGATCACGCGCATCCGCGCGAATTTGTCATTATGCCTCTCGCCGCTCGCAAACTTCTTCAGCTGATCTTCAAGGTACCAAGCGGACTGCCCGGTAAGAGTGGGTGCACCTTCGGGGCCACCGCCGACGCTGTTATGGCAAGCGACACATGGAGGTAGGGCGATCGAGGGATTGCCGAGATGAACCAGTTCAAAAGCGCCGGGGGATACGCTTGTGCCAGTTTCCGCAAACGGCGTCTGCGCCGAAAAATATGCGGACACGTCTTCAATCTGCTGGTCCGTCAGGGCTTGGGCTACTGGCCCCATGATGTCGGACGCTCGCGAACCGGATTTGAAATCCTTGAGCTGTTTGAAGATCGCGGCTTCCGCCTGTCCGGCCAGATTCGGAAACTGTTGCGGATCGGTCGATATTCCTTTGTCGCCGTGACAGGCGGAGCAGTTGTCTTTGACGATGGCATATCCGCGGACAGGATCGCCCTTCGAAATGGCAAGCCGTGTTGTCGCGTTCCATATCACGTCCGACGCAACAGCACCCCGCTTGAAGGACCCGCGCGGTGCGCTTGTGCTGCTGATACCCAGCGCGGTGCAGATGGCGCTCCATGGATCAAGCTGAGGATTTGCGCGAAGAGGCAACACAACGGTCCCGAGCAGAAGACTTGCTAGGACGAAGGACCCTATCGCGGCGAAGACCCAGCGGCGCCAGAGCCGATCTTCCCTGCGCGCATCTTGCTGAGCGGTGTCTTGATCAGTGGACATGAGCTCAGTTTCCAATGTCGACACGATGAGTGAGCGCCGGATGCACGTCCATCAGATAGAATTGGGCGATAGGATAACCGAACGCCACGAGCATCATGAACGCCGTGACTGCATTCCATAAGCCGAAGCCGTTGAGCGCATTGGGGAGTCTACGTGGCGGATAGACAGCAACCGCATAGTTCATCTGAAGGTTCTGAACCTTGGGCGCGAAGTGCAGCGACGCGAGATTCCAAAGGAAGAGAAGCGCCGCTGCGAGCATCATGAAGCCGCCTATCGTCGATACGATCGTCCACGGCTGCCAATCGGCAATCGCCGGATTCGTATAGTCGAATGTTGCAACGCGGCGCGGCTGCCCGAGGAGGCCAAGAATGTGCCAAGGGAACGTCGTTATAACCACCCCGACAGCCCAGAGCCAAAGCTGAGCTCGGAGCAGTCTGCTGTCGAAATGCTGTCTGCCAAGGAGTACAGGCCAGATCTCGTAGGCTATCGCATAATACATAATCACGACCGAACCGCCGAATATCAGATGAAAATGGGCAGTGACCCACGAGGTGTTGTGCACCATTGCGTTCATGCCGTACGCCATATTCACGACGCCGCCGAACCCTCCGAATCCAAGAAGGAAAAATGATAGTCCCGACGCGAGAACCATTGGCCGATCCCAGGGTAACGCAGCAATCCAGCCGAACAATCCTTTGCCGCCACGGAGACGGCCTGCGATTTCCATCGATGCGCTGATCGTGAACACGGTCAGAAGCGTTGGCAGCACCACGATTCCAGTCAACATCGCCTGCAAAAACTTGAACGTCGTGCCGTGCTCTGGATCCATAAACAGATGGTGCATCCCGACGGGAAGCGAAAACAGTATGAGCAGCACGAAGCTGATGCGAGCCATCATATCGCTGTAAAGGCGCCCGCCTGCCACCCGAGGCGCGATCGTGTATAGAGCAATGTAAGCCGGCAGCAGCCAAAAATAGACGATCGGATGCAAGGTCCACGCGAAGAGCGTTCTCGCAAGTCCGACATCAATCGTTTGTGTCCATCCGAGCGAAGAGGGAATGAGTTGAAAGATGACCTCGACGCCGACACCGAGTGTCGTCCAGAGCCAAAGGTAGGCATTTGCCACCGTCGCGAACATCACCAGTGGCACGGGCTCGCCGGGATTTTCGCGCTTCCACTGCGCCATCGCCCAGATCATCAGCGCGACCCAGGCCCACGATCCGACTACGATCAGCAAAACGCCGAGATAGTAGAAAAAATGTCCGATAAGTGGCGGATAGAACGTGTAGAGCACGCTCGCTTTTCCAGACGCAATCGGAGCCACTGCGACCACGATGCCAATTGCCGCAAGCCAGAAGCCGGCCCAGGCCAGCCGCATGCTCGGCAGCGGCCTCGCGAGAGAGGTCACGGCTGCGAAATAGCCGAAGCCCATCGCAAATAACGTGGGCATGACATACGCCATGATCGTTCCATGGGCGGTCACTGATGCGAAGTAGGTCTCTGGCGACGCGAATGGCGGATTGAGTCCACTCCTGACGGTCATCTGCCAGGCGCCCAGGACTGCTGCGATTCCGAGCGACAGAAACGCCACGACCATATGGGCGACGACTAGCTTCTCAGCGCGGTATCTCACAGCTGACCCTTCCTTCGGCGTCGGGCTTCCAATGTGCGGAATCGAATACCTTCACGAGTGCCCACATTTCGCTGTGTCCGAGCCCGCAGTACTCATGGCAGGGCATGATGTGATCGCCCGGCGAATTGAAGACTGTCCGAACCTGCGCGACATAGCCGGGGACAACCATCGTGTTGGCATTGGTGCCGGATATAATGAACCCATGAATGACATCCGGGCTCGTGACGCGAAACGTGACGGGTCGACCGCCTGGAACCGCGATGCACCTGGGCACGAATTGGAACTGTGTTGCAATAACTCGCACCGTGACCGAGCCATCCGGGTTGACTTGTGTGCCGAGGTTTTTCTCGACGAATTCGCCGCCCACGCTGAGAGTGGCAGGATTGATCGTCTCGACGTGGCTCGGTGGATGGATCGCCATTGCAAAGCTCGTCGCAACGAAAACGGCGATCATGATGCCGACCGCTGCGGCCGCGACCATACCCCACCGCTCCTCCGACTTGAGAATATCGCGTTCGCTCATGCCTCAGATCACCCGATCGGACCGCGCGGGAGGAAAACCACGAAATAAAGAAAGAGATAGGCTAGGACGAGAATGGCGACGGCGGCGCCGGCGAGTGCGAATGCGCCGCGCGGCACTTCCTTAAGAACCGCCTCCAGCCGCTTCTCGTCATTAACGTCAGCTTCGCCACTATCTGAACTGCCGGTCGACGACGAGGAAGTGATCGGCATGATCGATTGATCCTCAGTATCAAAATGCAATCCCGATTTGTTCGGAATTCGTCTCAAAAGACAAATGCAATTGAGACACAACAGGTATCATTGAACGGCTGTTTGATCTCCTCCTAGGCCTAGCCGGTTAATGCCCTAGGTGGAGGGCGCTTCACACGCGCCGGCATTCGATGTTCGCCGCGAACTCTTAATTGTAGTTATGCGCGCATGACAGCGTATTAGACTAATACGCTCATTCATTGACTGAAACTGGAGCCGATTTCTTCAAGGTCGTGTAAGCACCTCGAATATGCCTACTCTTGTAGTGTCATTTGATCTGCGTTGGTACGGTTCTCAGATTTTACGTTTCTATGTCAGCTCGGTCAAGGCATTCCAGCAGGCGGCACAGCCTTCTTCATGATCTCGGTTCCGAGATCAGCCGGGGTGACGAGCGTCTCCAATCTCCCCAGGGCCGGGAAATGCTCGATCAGCCATTGGCTGAACCAATTTTCAGCACCGAACAGGAAGAGCAGTCCCGTTATCACCAAAATCAGCCCCATGATCTTTTCCAGCACACCATAGTGCCTCTTGAAGCGCTTCATGAAGCCAAGGAACGGACGGATCGCAATCGCAGCCGCAATGAACGGCATTCCAAGTCCTAACGAATAGGTGAAGAGCAAACGGACGCCGGACGAGAGGCTCGACTCGCTCGCAGCCAGCGTCAACACCGTCGCAAGCACGGGTCCAATGCATGGTGTCCAGCCGAAGGCAAAGGCCAGACCCATGAGGTAAGCGCTAAAGAAATTCGCTTCCTCTCCTGCTGGCGAATAGCGCGCCTCTCTGTAGAGGATAGGAATGTGCCAGACGCCGAGGAAGTGAAGTCCAAAGATGATGATCAATGCGCCGGCCAGGAATCCGAGGTAGGGCCTATAGGCGAGCAGTACCTCACCAAGCGTGCTTGCACCCGCGCCAAGCGCGACAAATACCGTCGTGAATCCCAATACGAAAAAGATCGATGCGGCGACCACACGCAGCCATACCCGCCTGTTGACGTTATCGTCGCTCGTCAACTGCTCGATCGTCGTCCCGCCGATATAGCCGAGATAAGGAGGCACGAGGGGCAAAACGCAGGGTGACAGGAAACTCGCGAATCCGGCGAGAGCGACGCCCACGTAAATGTGAAAATCGTCAATCATACTAACGGGCCGGCGAAATACGCGCGAACCGCGACCCATAGATCTCAGCAGTCAATAGTCCGGCGAGATCGGCCGAGGGGTCGAGTTTCACGCGGACTATCCAGCCCTGTCCATAGCAATCCTCATTGACGAGATGCGCCGCGTTTCTCAGCAGAGCATTCCCTTCAAGGACTGTTCCGGATATCGGAGAGACAAGATCCGAGACGATCTTGTTCGATTCCACGGCGCCAAAAGGCTCTCCCGCGGCGATGGTCGCTCCGGTTACCGGTACTTCCACGAACAGAATCTTGCCAAGCTGCTTTTGCGCGAACTGGGTGATTCCCACATCGTATTCACCGGGGACGCCCGTCGCCTTTAGCCAGAGATGAGCCTCATGATAGTGACGGTCGTCAGGAATATTGAAGGACGTCATTCGCCTGCCGTTTGTTGGAGAGTGGCTTATGGGTCGCTTGGCCAAGGGCGTCTTCTACGGCCTCCAGCACGGCTTCCGCGATCGTCGGATGGGCATGGACAGTCTCCCGCATGCCCTCGGCTTTTCCGTACTTTTGTATAACGAGCGCGCCCTCGTGCACGATTTCCGACGCATGCGGCCCGATGGCGTGGAGGCCCAGCAGATGACCCGTGTCCTTGGCGACGATGACTTTCACGAAGCCTGAGATTTCGCCCAAGGCGTGAGCGCGACCGAGCGCGCGGAGATCGAACTTACCGACGACGTATTCGAGGTCATCCTGTTTCGCTTCATCTTCCGAGCGTCCGACGTAGCCGATCTCAGGATTCGTGAAAACGGCTACGGGTATGGCCCTCTCGCGGACCATTGTGTAGCGCCGCCCCAGCGCGTGATCGACAGCCTGTTTGGCCTGCGCCGAAGCGGCGTGGGCAAGTCCGGAGCGGCCGTTAACGTCGCCGACCGCGTAAATATCTGGAACGTCCGTCCTGTAAAGATCGTCGACGACGATGTCGCCGTTATCGTTGACGGAAATGCCCGCACGTTCGAGGCCGATGTCCCGGGAATTCGGCCCGCGTCCGACGGCGACGAGTGCACGCTCCGCGGTTGCGATGATCTTTTCTTCGCAAAAGG
>CAYYDL010000527.1:0-1899 GCA_964470545.1 uncultured Hyphomicrobium sp.
CGGGTTTGCCCGCTTAGCGTCAAGACAAGCAACCAAGACAAGCGACCAAGATAAGCGACCTCGCCCGTATTCTTGGCGGCGCCGGGCACGCCGTCGTCGCATTCAACGCCCCTTCGAGGGAGCGGAGCGCCGGGAAACGCGGAGCGCTTGCGATCGCGCTCCGTGGGCGGCTGGCGAAGCCGCCCGAGACGCGCTTGCGAGGCGCGTCGCCTCTGCCCGCGAGAGCAAAGGCGCGCCTCCCGGCGCTCCGTCGCGGCGTTTTTTCGGCGTCGGGCCGCGCTTCCGAAGGAGCCCAATCGAGGACTCTGCATCGTCAGCCAGCTCCTGGCGGGAGGTCATAGTGCTTCCGAGCGGAGCCCCGACGCCGCCCGGGTGCGTGCTTGCGAGGCACGCCCGCGGGCGCCACATCCGATCCCGCTGTCATGACGCCTCATGAGAGCGCCCTCGGCGGATCGGACGGAATAGGAATATGATGCTATAGGATCATAGTCAAGATATGGGCGGAATATTTTCTCGCGTTGACAGTCCGTCCACCGCTTTGCCCACGTTGCCCCGCTGGCACGATGGAGCAGCAGAAGATGTCGAAATCGTCGACGACCATGGCTGAACTTCTGCCCAATCCGACACCGGGCGAAATCCTATTGGCGGAATTCCTCGCGCCGCTCGGCCTGTCGCAGACCGCGCTCGCGCGCGCCATTGCCGTGCCGCCGCGCCGCATCAACGAGATCGTGCTCGGCAAGCGTGCGGTGACGGCCGACACCGATCTCAGGCTCGCGCGCTATTTCGGCGTGAGCGGCGGCTTCTTTCTGCAATTGCTGGCCGACCACGACCTGATGGCGCGCCGGAGCGAAATCGGCGGGGTCTTGAAGGCGATCAAGTCGAGGCCGAAGGCGGCGTGATTGGCGTGCAACCCGGCAAAAAACGAAGGGCAAGCCAGCCGAAGGCGTAACCCACCGTCCGCATGAAGAATGGCGGATTACGCTTCGCTAATCCGCCCTGCGGGCTTAAAATGTGGCTGGCGCTACCCTTGAAAATTATCGCCCTGAAACATAATTGCACAGCCGCTACACTTTTCACACCTGCATATTTCATTTTTTCAATTTGGGAGACGCAAGATGCTGCAATCGGATTTCCTTCAGTGGAATGCCCTTCTCGTGGAAGCCGTCGAGGCAATCCAGACTGCTCTGTCCGCATTTGGCGAGAAGCCGAGTCCCCCCGGCGCGTGGGAACTCTACTTCATTCGCATCGCAATAAAATCAGTCGAGCAAGCAGCGGAATTTCCTCATACGGCGACCTCAACCTTCTATCTCTTGCGCGCAGTCGACTTTGCGGAGATGAGCGCGCTCCCGCCCGCCGAACGTAGCGCAACGATATCGATCCCAAACATTGGATCCCAAGTTTATCCGCAATTGGAGTTGGCGGGATTGACTGACGCCTTCGAATTAGCTCGCGCACGATGCGCCGGGTGGCTCCAGCCGACTCGGCGGGTGAGGCACTCGGTAGAACTGAACCGGCGAATTAAGTAATATCTCTCACCTCACCAACTCCCGCATCGCCCGATCCAGGCCCTCCAGCGTCAAAGGATACATCCGCCCGCCCATCAACTGGCGCATCATTTTGATCGAATAGGTGTAGTCCCATTCCTTCTCAGGGACGGGATTGAGCCACACACAGGCGGGATAAGTGCGCGTCACGCGGTCGAGCCAGACCTGCCCCGGCTCGTCGTTCATATGCTCGACCGAGCCGCCGACCGCGCTGATCTCGTAAGGCGACATCGAGGCGTCGCCCACGAACACCACCTTGTAGTCGTGCGGATAGGTGTGCAGCACGTCCCAGGTCGGCGTGGTCTCCTGATAGCGCCTGCGGTTCTCCTTCCACACCCGCTCGTACAGGCAATTG
>CAYYDL010000528.1:0-2832 GCA_964470545.1 uncultured Hyphomicrobium sp.
ATCGGCGGATGTGTGTGCAGATAGCCGCTGACGTAGCGTGCCGGAATTCGAAGTGCGCGAAAGCATGCCAGCGCCAGATGGGCGAAATCCTGGCAAACGCCGCGGCGCATCTCGAACACTTGCGTGACGGGCGTCGAGACGTCCGTCGCGTGCGGATCAAAGCTGAAATCGTTGTAGATCCGCATGACGAGATCCATCGCGCTATCGAGGACGGACCTCCCAGGCGCGAATGACAGCGCCGCATAATCGGCGATCTCCAACGTCGGTGTCGTCAAGCGCGAAGCACAGCGAAAGAGCGAAATCTGCGCGTCATGCTCGTTCGCTGCCGTGAGCAAGTGATGGTCCAGCGCGTCCCAAGGCATCGTCGCATGGAGATCCACCATCGGCGGAAGCCATTTTTCAACCGTGCTTCGGGCAAACAGAGCGAGTTCCTTATGCGGCGACTCGATGTCAAGAATGACGTCGATGTTTCCGAACGAGTCGGTTCCATCCTGGCGGGACGCGGGAGCCGGCTCGACGAGCAGACTGTGATGGCGAACGATCTGCCCAGGCAGCGTGCGCGGCGACATATGGACCAAATGTAGCGACTGCACGACCGTCGAGCGGTAGTGGTAATGGGTCCTGTGTGTAATATCAAAGATCATGGCAGGGGCCCAACCCTTGTGTGCGCGCGATGGGGTGCCTCGTCCATGACATTGAAATAGTGACGTGAGATTTCGTTCGACAGTTCGGGCAGCATGTCGAGCTGATCCATCAGCAGGCGTTCGAGCGCAGCGCCGTTCTCTTCGCGCGCCATGGCTTCAACATCCGCCAATCGGATCGACGTCAAAAGCGCGAGGATGAGTCGGCGATCCTCCGGAAGCGCCGAGCCCTGCTGGGCATCCGGAAGGCCTTCGAGGTGACGTGCAATCGCCGAAAGCTGGAAGGCGAGGCTGCGGGGATTTGTTTCGTCGAGCAGCAGCAGATCCAGCACCAGCGGCAGCATCGGATCGAGACGGTAACGAGACCGATACGTGATGAAGCTGTCGGCGAGTTCGAGAAGCAGAAGCAGGCTGCTCGACGTCTCCTCGGGGTCCGGCGAAACAGGAATAAAGAGCGTCAGGATCGCTTCGGCGAGATTCTGCGCACGTTCGATGCGGCGACCCATGTCGAGGAACGACCACCCGTAATTGCGCGTCATGTTCTCGTGCATGAAGCCATTGAATGCCGCCAGCGTCGCCAATCCTTCATCGAGGATGTCCAGAACTTCAACGGGCCTGGCGGAATTCAACGTCTGTCGCCATGTCTCGCCGGAACGGAACTTGCTCAGCGTCTGCCAAGCTTCGAGTGAGAGACGATCGCGAGCAAGATGGGCGACGCGATAAAGCCCGTCGAGGGTCCGTTCGAGCGTACGCGAGCCGAGTCCGCTTGCAATCAGACGCGCACAAAGACGTTCTATTTCTTCGTCCGGGGGCGTTTTTCGGGATCCGGTGACGGCGCTTAGATCCTTGCCGAGAAGCACTTCGAGGCACTTGCGCGCGGCGCGGCGGCCGGTGTCGGGACCGCTATCTTCCTCGACGCGGCGCAATGCTCCTCGCAATACGCGCATCGTCCAATCGGCCCGTTCACAGTAACGGCCGAGCCAGAACAGATCGTCTGCGACACGGCTTTGAATCACGCGCTGTGATCTGTCGACGCGTGCCGCGGCGAGCGTTGGTCGCCAGAGACTGATGTGAGGAGCCTGCTCACCTTCGCCCAGAACCCAAACGTCGCGCGTCTGGCCGTCGGGCGCGCTGAGGGCGACCGCGCGCTCCGGATCGATACTCATCGCTAAGCCGCCGGGCATGACCTGATAGCCCGACTCCGTCCGCGAGACATAAAAGCGAACGGCGAATGGCTTTGGGACAAGACCATCGGCGCGTAGAACCGGAGCGGAGCTGAAGCCAATTTTCTCTTCCGCGACGAGTGTCGCGCCGTGGAGCGCGACTTCGCGTTTCATCCTTTCGCGTTCAGGCGTCGAAAGAGCACGCGCCTCCCAACCGAGCGCGGCTTGGCCCGGGCGGCCCGTACCCTCCTGCGCTTTTCGGATCGTGAAATGATCCGGATTAGCGAACAGTTCTTGTCTCGCCTCTGAGTCTCCAAGCCAAAGACGCGGCGCGTCCACGAGTTCAAGTTCTTCGCCGAGAACGTGATGGGCAAGACCCGGCAGGTAAGGACCGAGACCGCGATTTTGGGCGAGCGCTGTTCCTATGGCGTTCGCAATGACATGAGGCGTGCGCCGGCACACGCGAAGGAGGCCCGGAGGACCGACCAGGCCTGTCGGATCAAGTTCCAGCGGATCGCACGACCGCCCCTCGACGCAGCGAATGATCAGGTCGATCTCTCTGAGGCCTTCAAGCGTCTTAAGATAAACCTGCCCATTCCGCGTCTTCAGATCGTGGCCTTCGACGAGCAGATAGCCGAGATAGCGTGCGAGGTAGGCATGCGAAAAATAGTCTTCGTGATGCGGCCCCGGCGTGAGCAAAGCTATGCGCGCATTCTCTCGCCCACTGTGGAGCGTCAGCGTCGTCTGCAGCTCCTGAAAATAGGGGGCAAGGCGGCGCGCATTGCAGTCATTGAAGATATCACCGGAAACGTGCGTATGAACGACGCGGTTGGCAAGCGTGAAACCGATCCCAGCCAATGTTTCGGTGTGATTGTCGATTACGCGCCATGTGCCGTCGTCACCGCGCGCGAGATCAGCGGCATAAAATCTCAGACCGCCAGCTCTCGGCAGTATGCTGTTGCACGGAAGGAGATAGGCCGGATCGGAAAATACAAGTTCTGACGGAACCAACCCGTCGCGCAACCATT
>CAYYDL010000529.1:0-4607 GCA_964470545.1 uncultured Hyphomicrobium sp.
ATGGATCTCTCCTGAAATGATTATGTTTCAAAACCAAGTTCGAATACCGATGCCAAATCGAAGCGCAGACACCTGCTCTCCGGCTGCTCGCGCGAAGTTTGCGGTATCCCCGAATTTGTTTTCGTAGGTCATCGCGATATAGGGCGCGAATTTGCGGCTGATTTCGTAGCGCAAGCGCAGACCAGTATCCAATTCCGACAGGCCCGTGCCGATGCCGCGCGCCGGGTCGTCCTTGGAATAGAAATTCATTTCTAACTGCGGTTGCAGGATCAACGTCTGCGTCAGGAGCAGGTCATAATTGCCTTCTAACTTCGCGGCCAAGTGTCCCCGGTCGCTCATGTAGCCGGTAGCGGAAACATGGAAGAACAATGGCGCGAGGCCTTCGACACCGAAGGCAGCCCAGCCGCGGCCCGGCGCGGAATCAAGGTCGTAGCGAAGACCGCCTTGAACATTGAAATATGTGCTAATCGGCCGCGAATAGAGCAATTCCTGGTCTCCATCCTCCACAAGGCCTTTGGAGACATTCCCCTCGGTTTTCAGCACTACACGGTTCATGTCGTTGCCGGCCCAGCCTTCGCCTTCCCAGCGGAAGGTGTTATCGCGACCAAAGCGACCTTCGAGTTGATCAAAAAGTAGATGATAGAAAACATGATTGTCTTCAACTGGGGCGCCGAATGGCGCCGCCGCAGATGATCCGCCCATAGTCATTTGCGCGGTCGCGGGAGATACGGCCGAGACTATTGCAATTCCAACTAGGGCTGCGGCAGAGAGCGAGCCTTTCATGCCACCACCACCGTACGGAACATGCCCATCTCCATGTGGTAAAGCAGATGGCAATGGAAAGCCCAATGGCCGGGAACGTCGGCCGTAAAAACTACACCGACCTTTTCACCAGGCTTGACATTGATCGTGTGTTTCAAGGGCGGTGCGTCTTGGCCATTTTCCACCTCGAACAGAAAGCCATGCAGATGGATAGGATGTTCCATCATGGTGTCGTTGATGAGAAGAAAGCGCACCCGCTCGCCAAGTTTGATATTGATCGGCTCGGCCTCTGAGAAGCGCTTACCATCGAAGCCCCAGGTCCAGCGTTCCATATTACCTGTGAGATGAAATTGAAGCTCGCGTGTTGGTGGGCCGAGATCCGATTTCTTTAGGGCGGAGAGCTGAGAATAGGCCAGAACTTGCCTGCCGTTGCCATCAAGCCCGTCGCCAGCTTCGCTCTGGCGGTCCGCGGCCTTCATCGCGACATTATCGACCGAGGGTTCGCCCGAGAGCGTCGCTGGATCGACGCCATCGGCATTGGTACTCGGCACCGCCGGCGGCATCCTTTTCATGCCGCCCATATCCATCCCGGGCATGGAGCCATGATCCATCTTCATTCCGGGCATGGACTTGTTGTCCATATTCATCTGCATGACGTTGCCCCCGCCCATGCTCATACCGGGCGTTGGCTTATCGTCCATGTTCATCTGCATGGACTGGCCGCCGGACATGTCCATCCCGGGCATCGCTTTCCCGTCCGACATATCCATCCCACCCATCGACATGCCACCCATATCCATGCCGCTCATATCCATACCCATGTCGGCCATCGAACGGAGCGGACGTGGGTCCATCGGCGGCACGCTTGCCATCATTCCTTCGCGAGTGGCGAGAACTGCTTTCGCATAACCGGAGCGATCTTGGGCCTGCGCAAAGATAGCGTGCGCTTCATCGCTTGGCGTGACCAGAACATCGAAAGTCTCAGCAACGCCAATGCGGAACTCTTCGACATCGACCGGCGAGACGTTCGTCCCGTCGGCCTGCACGACAGTCATTTTGAGGCCGGGGATACGGACATCGAAAGTGGACATCGATGAGCCGTTGATAAAGCGGAGACGTAGCCGTTCGCCCCGCGCGAAAAGGCCGGTCCATGATGCCGCCGGCGGCTGGCCATTGATGAGGAACGTATAAGTCGCGCCCGTCACATCCATAATGTCGGTAGGGCTCATATTCATATCACCCCACATGAAGCGATCTTTGAGCGTGGCGCCAAGACCGTCACGTTTTACGTCGGAGATGAAGGTGCCGAGTGTGCGTTGGCCGTAATTGTAATAGTCGCTCTGCTGTTTGAGATTGGAGACGATCTCCATGGGATCTTCGTCGGTCCAATCGGAAAGCATGACCACATAATCCCGGTCATAGGCGAACGGGTCTTTTTCCTTGGGCTCGAGAATTAGCGGCCCATAAAGGCCGGTCTGCTCCTGCATCCCACTATGGCTGTGATACCAATAGGTGCCGCTCTGAATGATCGGAAAGCGGTAGGTGAAGGTTTCGCCCGGCATGATGCCTTTGAAGGTAAGGCCCGGAACACCATCCATATTGTTTGGCAGCCGCAGCCCATGCCAATGGATCGAAGTCGGTTCGTTGAGGCGATTGGTGACGTTGAGCGTTACGGTATCGCCCTCGCGGAAACGCAGGATCGGCGCAGGCACCGAATTGTTGACGGCTGTCGCCGTACGGGCGCGGCCCGTTACATTGAACGGCATTGCGCCAATTGAAAGGTCGAACTTGTTGCCGGTCAGGGTTATGGGGCCGGTCGCTGCGAAGGCTCGAGTGAAAGGCAAGCCGACGGTAGCGACAATTCCGAACGTCGCGGCTCCTTCGACAAAACGGCGTCGGCTCGGGGAAAAAGGCGGATCAAAGTGAGGCAAGGGGACATCCTGGCTGGAACCTTTCTGGTAGTACGCACCAGCCCCTGCTATCCCTCCCCCTTATTTTCCTCGATATCCTCCAAAAGTTTCTTTCGCGCCCGGTAGATACGCATCTCGATTGCTTTTGGAGTGGTCTTAAGCAGGTTGGCGGCTTCGATATGCGATAAGCCACTTACCGTGGTCAACAAAAGAGGCTCTTTATAGAAGGCATCCAGCCGCGATATGGCTTCATCCAAGCGGTTCAGGCGATCGTCATTGGGATCGTGTCCTCCCGAACCGAGCACCGAGATTTGCTGCGCCTCATTGGCCTCAAGGGCAAAGGCCCTGAGAAAAAGGCGACGCACTTTTTGGCGTCGAGTGAAGTCACGGCACTTGTTGAGTGCGATCACGCGCAACCAGGGTAGAAAAGGCCGAGCCGTATCGTAGCGCGGCAAAGCCTGCCAACTTGCGATAAAACAATCCTGCAAAACGTCATAGGCATCGTCGCTATGACCTATATAGCGGCGCACGAAGCGATAGATCGCGGCTTTGTGGCGATTTACAAGCGCATCGAAAGCGCTGCGGTCGCCTCGTTTGGCAACAGCGGCGATCTGTTCATCACTTTCCGCTCCCGTGACTTTCACGGAGTTGAGGCGCCAAGCGATTGATTTACCGTGCGATCAAAAATAACTTTCTGGTCGGGAGTCAATACGGACCGCATCGAAAGCACGTGCTGCACAGTACGTAGCTGCAGCGCGGCCATCGCTGTATGAAAGCGCTGAATTGCGGCTTCCATCTCGGCGTCGTCTCCGTTCCCGTTGGTGAGCGCGTGGGCGAGCGTTTTGTTCGCCTCCCGCATTTCCGTCTCATAGGCGACGCGATCACGCGCGAAACTCGCCTCATACGCTTCGATGCGCTTGCTTTGGTCCGGCGATAAGTCAAGATCGCGATGCAGAACGGTATCAAGATTGTCTTGCCTAGCGGCGCGGTGCAGGCCGTATTCGACCCCGGCCCAACCAGCGAGGCCGCCGCCGAGCGCCGTAACGAGAAGCATAATGATGACAAAACGCCAGGGGATCATGGTTTGCCCCCCAAAAGTAGATGCGAGGGTGCGAGGCTTTCCTCGTGACTCAAGGTCGGCGGCACTACTCGCGTGGCGATCACAATCCCGACAGCAGCGCTTACGAGAATGGCAAAGCAGAGGATCAGGGCTTGTCCGGACGCCAGAAAGCGCTTCGCAGAAGCGATAATTCGTTCGCGCCGCCAGATATCGGTTTCGAGTTGCTCGAGCCGGCTGGCTTCACGCGCATCGAGAGCGGTCAAATCTTGTTCAAGCATGGAATCTCCGTCTGCCCCCTTGTACGCGGGAGGGGGCGCAATCCCTCTATTCTGCCAGAGAAAGCCCTGCCGGAAATGGGTAAAAATTGGGTGGTACAGGCCCCGGAGGGATAGAGGATGGCTTTGCGTATAAAGCCCGAACAACCTCGAAAGGGCTTTTGCATGCGTCTCCACTCGAAACTAGCACCCCTCGTCCTCGCGGGCGGTCTCTCGCTTTCCCTGACTGCGCCCGTATTCGCGCACGCAGCTTTGGTCTCTTCGGACCCGGCGCCGAACACGACGGTCGCCGCCCCGAAAACACTTTCAGTGACATTCAGCGAAAAGATTGTCCCAGCCTTTTCGGGTTTCTCGCTTTCGATGAGTGATGGGATGAGCATTAAACTCTCTGGCAAATTGAGCGACGATGGTAAAACCATCACGGGCACACCAATGGGCAAATTCATGTCGGGTACTTACAAGCTGTCATGGCATGCGACTGCCGTCGATGACGGTCACAAGACCGAAGGTTCATTCAACTTCACCGTAAAATGATTTCCCTCGACTGGGCCATCATCGGACTTCGGTTTATCCAGTTTGGCGGAGCGATGATCCTGTTCG
>CAYYDL010000530.1:0-3271 GCA_964470545.1 uncultured Hyphomicrobium sp.
CGAGATCGAGATGCCGCCGCCCGCCTACAATAAGCTCGGCCGCATCGATCAAGCCGCTGGCGGTAGAGTTCAAGCCCGCTCGGCCATCCTCCCCAATCCCGATGATGGACAACCAGCGTCCGCTCATGGCATGGGGCTCCGATGATGACTGCTGCGCCCGGCACACGACTGCACATTTTGCTTCTCGGCGGAACGACCGAGGCGTCGGCACTTGCCGAACGTCTTGCGCGCGACGCCCGCATCTCCGCCACGCTGTCTCTGGCTGGACGCACAGCCAATCCGGCCGCAGCCCCACTCCCCGTGCGCATCGGCGGCTTCGGTGGAGCCGAGGGACTCGCAGACTATCTTCGCCGCGAAAATATCGATCTTCTCCTCGACGCGACGCACCCCTTCGCGGCGCGCATCAGCGCCAACGCCATCGCAGCGACCGCCGCCTCCGGCGTTCCGCTCCTCGCGATAGAACGTCCGCCATGGACGCGCGTCCATGGCGACGACTGGATCGAATACGAGAGCGTCACGGCGGCCGTGTCTGCTCTGCCCGATGCACCGCAGCGCGTCTTTTCCGCACTTGGGCGCCAGGCCATAGACGCGCTCCGGGTCGCGCCACATCATCGCTACGTGATCCGCGTCGTCGATCCGTTGGAACTTCCCAAGGAACTCGCGCACGCGACGCTCATAACGGCGCGCGGTCCATTCCGAACCGACGACGACGCCAAGCTCTTCGAAGCGCATGACATCCGCTATGTCCTCGCGAAGAATGCGGGCGGAAGCGCCGCCTGCGCCAAAATGGAAGCAGCGAGGAGACTTGGCCTCACGGTGCATATGGTGCGGCGGCCCGCCCTTCCGCCGCGAACGACCGTTCCATCCGTCGATGACGCGCTGCGATGGATCGCGGACTATCATCGGTCACGCTCCGATCTTGGCGTATAGACCCAGGCGCGCCCGTCGCCGGACTGGACCCTCCGCGTCGCCCGCGAGCCAACGAGCACGAGTGTCCGCATATCACATGCCACCTCGGTCGCGCCGGCAAGTGTCGTCACATCGATATCTTCATCCGCCCGGCCCACGGAACGCGCGAACACGACGATCGTTTCAGACGGAAGGACCGTCCGCAGAATTTCGAAAGCCTGCCCGATCTGCTGCGGCCGCGCTTTCGATGCAGGGTTGTAGAGTGCGATGACGAAGTCGGCCTCCGCGGCAAGCCGCAGGCGCTTCTCGATCGTCGCCCATGACTTGAGATTGTCCGAAAGCGAAATGGCACAGAAGTCGTGACCCAATGGCGCGCCGATCCGCGCCGCCGCCGCCAGCATCGCCGTGACGCCCGGTTCCACGCGGATATCGATGCCGTCAGCAGACGCGGGATTTTTCTCGACCGCTTCGTAAACCGCCGCCGCCATCGCGAAGACGCCGGGATCGCCGCCCGACACGACCGCCACACGCCGGCCGCTCGCCGCCAGCGCAAGAGCGCGTTCCGCCCGCACGAGTTCCTCGCGATTGTCGGACGCTTCGAAGACTTGCCCCGCGCGCGGCGTCAGCCGCTTTACGTAGGGAGCGTAGCCGAGAATAATGTCGGCCCGTCCGACGGCATCGGTAGCGGCGGGTGTCACCCAGTTTTCCGGTCCCGGCCCGAGCCCTACGATCGTCAAATTCCCGTTCATGCGATGCGCCTTCCCCGGCCGCCCGGAAGTAGAATGATCGAGAAGTAGGGAACGGCGCAGTCTCCGAGATCGGACAGGCGCGAGATGCGCTCGCCCGGCATCGTCCCGCGCTCGACGTAGATCGCATCGTCGTAGCGTTCGGCATCGCGAAGCGCTGCTTTGATCTTATCCAGATTGTGCCCGACCTTCATGATCACTGCAGCATCGGCATCTCTGAGGCGCCGCGCGAGTGCATCCTGATCGAGCGTGCCCGGTAGCACGGTCAGAACGTCATCCCCATAGGTGATCGGCGCCTGCGCAGCCGTCCAGCAGCCCGACATGCCCGTGATACCGGGAATGACCATCACCGGATGCGTCGCCTTGATCCGATCATACATATGCAGGAACGAGCCATAGAAAAATGGATCGCCTTCGCAAAGCAGCGCCACGTCGCGCCCGTCCTGAAGATGGGAGATGATCGATGCTGCGCTCGCCGCGTAAAAATCGCGAATGGCCGAAACATACCCCTCGTCGCGAAAATCGATCTCGGTCGTCACCGGATATTCGAAAGCCGCTTCGATGGCATCGCCGCGAATATGCGCATCCGCGATTGTCCGCGCATGGCCCGCCCGGCCACACTTTCGGAAATGCGCGACGACGTGCGCAGAGCCCAAAACGCGCGCTGCCTTGAGCGTCATCAGTTCGGGATCGCCAGGCCCGAGGCCGACGCCGAAAAGTGTCCCGGATTTGATCGCGGTCATTCGGCCTCGCTTGCAAGCGCATTGACGGCCGCAGCGGCCATCGCGCTACCGCCTTTCCGGCCTTTGACGATCGCGAACGGGATGCGCCCGTCGGCGGCCAGCGCCTCTTTCGATTCCGCCGCTCCGACGAATCCCACCGGCATGCCGATGACGGCGGCGGGCTTCGGCGCTCCCTCGTCCAAAAGTTCGAGGAGCCGGAAAAGTGCGGTTGGCGCATTCCCGACAACGACGACAGAACCGGCAAGCTGCGGTTTCCATAGCTCCATCGCCGCCGCGGTCCGCGTATTGCCAATGGCAGCTGCAATCTCCGGAACGCGCGGATCGCGCAGCGTGCAGACGACGGAATTATTTGCTGGAAGCCGCGCACGCGTTACGCCGTCGGCAACCATCATCGAATCGCACAGGATAGGCGCGCCTGCCTTGAGCGCGCCAGCTGCATCCCGGGCAAACGTCGGCGATATCACGATGTCCCGCGCGATTTCGACCATGCCACAGGCGTGAATGATGCGCACTACGACGCGCTCTTCCTCAGGCGACAGCCCGGCAAGATCAGCTTCCGCCCGAATGATCGCGAAAGAGCGTACATAAATCGCCGCGCCGTCGCGGATGTAGTCCTGAACGCTCATTTCGCAGGCTCCATGATGAAGCGCGAAATTGTCGAACCGAGATCTTCGGGTTTGACTCGCGCGATGGCTGTTGCGGCACTCGCGCTGCCGTTTCGGATGATGTCGTAAAATCCCGCATTGCCCACGAGGGTGATATCCGCGTCGGCTTTGCGCGCGCAACCCTTCTCGCATCCGGAGACGTGCAGCGACTGCCCCTTCATCTCGCCACCGAACAAATCTGCCAGTTGCTCGGCGTCACGGCGCGTCT
>CAYYDL010000531.1:0-2917 GCA_964470545.1 uncultured Hyphomicrobium sp.
CCGCGCGCAAGGCAGGCGCATTGCCCCAAGGGTTTGGGTCCGGCCTGATGGCTCTGCGCGATCGCAAAGGCTTCGCTTCCACCCCGGAAGAGATCAAAGCACTGGCGTCCGAGATTCGCGACCAGAACTACCGCATCGAGGTCGCAGAGGATGGAATTCACATCTACAACCGCAACGGCCATCACGTCTCGGATGACCCGTTTCAGCTCTACACACAAATCGATACGCGTGGAGACGCGGCTCATGCCTTTTATCTTGGCGTCGAAACGGCCCGCGCCGAAATCGCCTATCGCCTGGGAAAACGCTACGCCCAGGACGAGCCCCTCGAATTCGGCGTTGTCGCCGAGACGAAAGGCTCAGCCGACGACGCGCATCTGATGAAATTCAAGGAGACGGGCACGACGCTACAAAAGCCGTCGAAGCCTGAATAGGAACCCTCCCACAGTTGCATTCGGCAGGCGTATCAGCGCGTTGGAGGACCGCTATGCGCTGAGCGAATTGGAAGTCGAATGTCGTATTCGGCATCGAGATCCAATGAAAGCCACAAAGCGTCATTGAGCAGCGCAAAGGCGGAATTCGTCACATTGCTCGCCGACGCAGGAAACCCATATCGACATCTCGTTCAGCCGGTGGCGATCGGAAATCCCTTCTGGAATGGCCGCGCACTGAGAGCCGGGGCCTAGCGGGTACGGCCAAGCGAGGTGGAAAATTTGAGCACGCGAACGATCGAAAAAGTCGCCAAGGAGCCTTCGCCCGCGCTTGTCACGGTCTTCGCGATTGCTACGGGCGCTCTCGTCGCAAATCTCTATTACGCCCAGCCCTTGATTGCTTCGATCGGGCGAGAGATGGGGATCAAGCCGGACCTTGCGGGCTCGGTTGTGAGCGTCACGCAGATTGGCTACGGCGTCGGTCTGTTCCTCCTCGTTTCGCTAGCAGATCTTGTCGAGAACAAGCGTCTTGCATTGACGCTGCTGGCGCTGACGATCGTCGGCCTCGTTGCCGTTGCGACGTCTACGTCAACGACTCTCTTTTTCATTGCATCGTTCCTCGTCGGTCTGTGTTCCACGAGCGCCCAGATCCTCGTGCCGTTCATCGCCCATCTCGCGCCCGAAGCCAGGCGGGGTCGTATCGTGGGAAATGTAATGGCGGGTGTGTTGACGGGCATCATGTTGGCGCGTCCCGTAGCACTTTTTATCGCGGCGCATCTCGGCTGGCGGGCTGTCTTCTGGTGTTCCGCAGTCCTGATGATCCTCATCGGTGCGACGCTTGTGCGGCTTATGCCAAAGCATCAACCATCGAGGGGAAAGCATTACTTTCAGATCTTGCGCTCTATGGTCGGCCTGTTCCGGGATATGCCGGTTTTGCGTCGGCGCGCACTCTACCAAGCTCTGATGTTCACCGCCTTCAATATGTATTGGACCGCCGCGCCGTTGATGCTGTCCGACCAGCTAGGAATGAGTCAGCAGGGAATAGCTCTTTTCGCGTTGGCGGGCGCGGGAGGTGCACTTGCTGCACCCGTTGCCGGCCGTCTCGCAGATCGCGGATATACGCGCCTGATGACACTCGGCGCCATGCTTGGCCTCGGCCTGGCTTGCTATGCAACGAGCTGGGCGGCGGCCGCGCATTGGCTGATTGCGCTTGTCGTATTGACGGTCATATTCGACGCCGCAATTCAAACGAACCAGATTACGAGTCAGCGTATCATCTTCTCCACGCCGCAGGACACGCGGGGTCGCGTCAACGCGATATACATGACGATCAACTTCATGGGTGGTGCAATCGGATCGGTGCTTGGCACGATGACATACCATGCCGGTGGCTGGGCGTTAACCGCGGAGACCGGCGGATTCATCGGTGCGTTATTGCTCGCCATTTTCGCGATGAAGGAGCGAGAATCGTAAATGCGCAAATACCGAGAGGCGGGAAAGACGAAATAAGCCGGCAATAATTGATGGATACGAGCGATAATTGAGTCCCGAATCCATATATTCCTCGTTTTCGACAGGCAAATATTTCAGAATCTGATTTGGCTTTATTTTAAATTAATCTTTTGTTAACCGAAACATTGCGGACTCGATATTGCGGCACGCATTAAGAATTGGATCAAATACCGTGACATTTTTTCGGCCTCTTCTCGCTTTCTTCCTTTCGCTTGCGCTTTCGATCGCAGCGCCGGCCATTGGCCTTGCTCAGGACCTCAGCGAAGCATCCTTGAGCATGAACTCGGGCTGGGCTGGCGGCTATATGGGCTTGGGCGGCAACTTAGGTCAGGCTATCGTCCGGCATCATCGGGCCAAAGCAGGAAAGCCGATCAGAAAAGCGAAGGCGGCTCGGCCACAGCACCGGGGGGCCAGGGTCACCAAGGCAAAATACGAGAGAGGAACGGTCACGCCGGTCTTTCTCGTCGCCCGTGCTCTCGACCAGACCGGCTTGAACATCGGTATGCTGAGAACGAGCACGCGTGCCCCTTGAGCCACCGCGAATCTCCACTCGCCGGTTAAGGCCGCCTCTCCGAAATGCGTGTCCTTGGGGCTTTTGTCCGGAGAACCGGCAAAAAATCGGGCTTCTTGACGGGGCCCGCCAGAAATCCTGAGACAGGGGTTTCCATAGGAAATTTTTGTGCTATACGACGCGCTCGGGCCGCTCGGAAACGAGCGGCCGTGTTTATCCGGCAAAGCGCAACGCCAGCTTGGCAGCGCGCTTTTGGTGTCGCGGGGTGGAGCAGCCCGGTAGCTCGTCAGGCTCATAACCTGAAGGTCGTTGGTTCAAATCCAGCCCCCGCAACCACCGTTGTCGCTACTGAATTCTCGCTTGGTTCCACCAGGAGCACGGCCAGATTTCCGAAGACCTCGAGTCCCATGGGTTCGCCCTTGGCGGTCGGCGTTGCAACGATCCTCTGAATCAACTCACGGACGAG
>CAYYDL010000532.1:0-3045 GCA_964470545.1 uncultured Hyphomicrobium sp.
CCCAGAATGTAAGGGCCTTTGGAAAGTGCCCCGGCAAGCGCCTCCATCGTCTCGTCATAGGTGCCGTACGGCATCATCGACGGCTGCCCCTGTTCGCGCTTCAACGCGAAATCGCATATCGCGGGCTCGACCGCACTCTGATTGAAGATAATCCACCGCAAGTACGTTCCGCGTTCGGGATCGCCGATTGCCGGAGCAAGGCCGGCTTCGGGAAAGAGATCGGCGAGGTAGATTGCGATTGCTCCGACCTCGGTAATAGGCGTGGTGTCGTGCACGACAACAGGAACCTTGCCCATCGGATTGATCGCCAAGTGTTCAGGCGTTTTGTGCTCGCCCTTCTTCAGGTCAAGGATCTTGAGGACGTGCGGTGGCGAGCCCAGTTCTTCAAAGAGCCAGCGGACCGTGAATGAGCGTGTCTGGGGGGCGTGGTAGTGCACGAGCTTCTGTGTTGCCATGAGCAATCTCCTCCTAGCTCGCGAGCGCTCCTCTGTGGGCAACTTTGATGTCGAAGGCTGCCGCGAGCAGGGCTTTGGTATATTCGTTTTTTGGCCTTTCGAAGATGTCGCGCGCCGGTCCTTCCTCGACGACCTTGCCGTTCTTCATCACGATGACGTAGTTGCAAAGTGCCCGGACGACCTTCAGGTCGTGGCTGATGAAAAGATAGGCGAGGCCATGCTTCGCCTGTAGACCGCGCAGGAGATCGACGATCTGGGCCTGAACGCTCATATCGAGGGCACTTGTCGGTTCGTCGAGCATGACAAACTTCGGCTGCAAGACCATGGCGCGGGCGATCGCGATGCGCTGACGCTGGCCGCCCGAGAATTCATGCGGATAGCGATCCTGTGAGGCGGGGTCGAGGCCGACCTCTCTCAGCTCGGCGCTGACGCGCTCGCGGCGCTGGTCCTCGTCAAGCTCGGGATTCTGAATCAGAAGTCCTTCTTCAATGATCTGGCCGACGGTGAGGCGCGGCGACAGCGAGCCGTAAGGGTCTTGGAAAACGATCTGCATTTCCTTGCGCAACGGCCGCATCTGTTTGTTCGTCAGCGCGTCGATGCGTTTGCCGACATAGGCGATCGGGCCTTGCGAAGAAATGAGACGCAGGATGGCGAGACCAAGGGTCGTTTTGCCCGACCCCGATTCTCCGACAACGCCTAGTGTCTCGCCCGCGCGGAGCTTCATCGACAAGCCGTCGACTGCTTTAACATAATCGACCGTTCGCTGCAGCCAGCCCTTCTTGATCGGAAACCAGACCTTGAGATCATCGGTCTCGACGACGACCGGCTTTGACGGATCGGTGGCGGGCGGCATGCCCTTCGGCTCGGCTTCGAGCAGGTGGCGCGTGTAAGGGTGCTTCGGTTCGGTGAAAATCTGCTCCGTTTTTCCCGTCTCGACGATCTCGCCGTCGCGCATGACGTAGACGCGTTCCGCCATGCGACGAACGATGCCGAGATCGTGGGTGATGAGCAGCATGGCCATCCCCATTTCTTTCTGAAGAGATTTCAGGAGCTCGAGGATCTGGGCCTGGATCGTCACGTCGAGGGCCGTCGTCGGCTCGTCGGCAATCAGAAGATCAGGCTTGTTCGCGAGCGCGATTGCGATCATCACGCGTTGACGCTGACCGCCGGACAGCTCGTGCGGATAGGCGCCGAGACGTTTCTCGGGTTCGCGAATACCGACTTTCGTCAACAATTCGATGACGCGGACGCGCGTCTTCTCGTCGGGCAGCGACTGATGCAACTTGATGATTTCGCCGACCTGCTTCTCGATGGTGTGAAGCGGATTGAGCGTCGTCATCGGCTCCTGAAAAATGATTGAGATGCGCTTGCCGCGAATGTTGCGCAGCGCGGCGTCGTTCATTTTCAGGATGTCTTTGCCTTCGAACAGGATCTCGCCCGTCGGATGGGAGGCGGAGTTCGGAAGGAGGCGCAGGATCGACATCGCGGAGACGGTTTTTCCCGATCCTGACTCTCCGACGAGTGCGACCGTCTCGCTTTTGCCGACATCGAACGAGACGCCTTTCACGACACGGACGAGGTTCGCGCCGTCGCCGAAAGCGACGGAGAGATTGCGGACGTCGACGAGGGGCATCTTGGCGGTCATCAGCTCTTACCCCTGAAGGATTTCCGCGGATCGAGCGCATCGCGTACGGCTTCACCCATGAAGATGGCGAGCGATAGGATGATCGACACGGCGATGAAGCCCGAGATGCCGAGCCAGGGCGCCTCGAGATGCTTCTTGCCTTGAAGCAACAGCTCGCCGAGAGACGGCGATCCCGGCGGCATCCCGAGCCCCAGGAAGTCGAGCGCCGTCAAAGCGGCTATACCACCCGACAGCTTGAAGGGCAGGAACGTCACGGTGGCGACCATTGCATTCGGCAAAAGATGCTTGAACATGATCTGCCAGTCGGACAGTCCGAGCGCGCGGGCGGCGCGAACGTATTCGAGGTTGCGGCCGCGGAGGAACTCGGCGCGGACGAGGCCGACGAGGGATGTCCAAGAGAAGATCATCAGAATGCCGAGCAGCGTCCAGAAGCCCGGCACGAAGAGCGATGACAGGATCAGCAGCACGAAGAGTTCGGGAATCGAGTTCCAGATTTCAAGCAGGCGCTGGAAGATCAAGTCGATGCGGCCGCCGAAGTAGCCCTGGACGGCGCCTGCCAAGATTCCGATGGCGGATGAGACGATCGTCAGGATCAGGCCGAACAGGACGGAGATGCGAAAGCCGTAGATGATGCGGGCGACGACGTCGCGGCCCTGGTCGTCGAGGCCGAGCCAGTTGGTGTTGCCCCATTCATTGTAGCGCGCGAGCTGATCGGGCGGGGCGTCGCAGAGCTTCAGGGACGATGCCCATGGCGGCGGTGCTGGATATCCGAGGCAAACGCCATTGTCGCCAATGCGGCCGGGATAATCCTTGTTGATGGTCGAATAGGAGTAACGGATCGGCGGCCACAGCATCCAGCCGTTGGCGTTGATCTCGTTCTGGATGTCGGGCGTGCGATAATCGGTGATGGCGAGGAAGCCGCCGAACTTTTCTTCGGGGTAATCG
>CAYYDL010000533.1:0-1851 GCA_964470545.1 uncultured Hyphomicrobium sp.
CTCAGTTCGGGTATTGGGCGAGGCTGGTCAAAGAATGAGAATGCGAAAGTATCGGACGCCGCTCCCGGCTGAGCAGTCGCGACCGATCTCGAATCGGACTGCGTGGTCGGAAATCCCGCCGCGGCGTAGAAGACGACCCAAGCGACGGCGATGACAAGCAGTGCGGCGCTCCCAACGATGAGCTGCCTGCGTCTTTGTTTCATCACCTGGTCAAGCATCTTCGTCATCGTGTCACGTCCACTCGGCCACTCAGCACTGATGCTTGATGAAGGGAGTGATCTCGTCAGGAGACGCAAAGAACACCGAAGCACGGTCACCCATCATCCCGGCGGGAAGGATGACAGGCTTTCCAGCTAACGGTCCGGTGTCGCTCGAATCGGTCTTGAAACGGAGGTTGGGTTCCCAGAAATCAGCCATCTTGCCATCGGCCGTCGTCACGAAATAGCTGTCGTGACAGATTCGGATGGAGGTCACCTGTTTGTCGGGACCTATCTTCTTGAGGTCCGTGAATTCTGGAGACATGGCTTGCCCCATCCCGCCCTGACCCGCAGCGAGCATCCGTCCGGCGCTTGCGTCTTTGAGGAAGGCGATCAGATCGGCGCGCTGCCGCGCATCGGAGATGCCAGCGAAGGTCATGTGATTGCCGGGAATGAAGCGCGCGGGTGATCGGAGCCATGCATCGAGCGTCTTTTCAACCCAGATCACGTCCGAGGCCTTGAGCACCGGCGAGTAGCGCTCGAAGCTCTTCAGGCTCCCCGCCTTTCGCCCCCATACGCCAGCGAGGCTTGGCCCCGTCATATTCCGGTCTGGTGTCAGCGAATGACATGCGGCACAAGCGCGATAGAGCTGCGCACCTTTCGTCGCATCGCCAGACGGCACCTGAGCCTTGGAGGCGAAAGGAGTGAGCAGCACTATGGTCGCGATGACGAGCGCGGCGAGTTTTTGCGTCGATTGGCTTGCATCGAATGCCGTTGGGCCGTTCGGCGAGAAGCCCCGTCGTTTCCGGAGCCGCCGCACGCTCCGCAATGAGAAGACCAATCGGCCGAGATAATTATTCGCAGTTCGGACGGTATTCATCTGGGCCTCGCATGCCCGTGGTACAGGTACGTATGCGTTCGAGGACCCGGCAGCCGCGTGTTCTCCAGGGTCTCAATCCGAAATCCGCTGCCGCTGATCAGGTCGTCCATCTTCCTATTGAGGTGGCAGCCGCCGGCAAGACTCGACCACAGCGAATCGAGCCGGTCTTGCCAGCGCGCAACACCCGGCTCGGGCGCGCGTCCGTGTTCGACGAAGAGCAATGCGCCTTCCGGTTTCAGCACGCGACGCATCTCGCCAAGCGCCCGCGCCGCGTCCGGAATCGTGCACAAGGTCCAGGTAGTGATCACCGTATCGATGCTGCCGCTGTCGAGCGGGATCGTCTCCGCGGATGCGTCGAGCAGCGTAATCGGCGTAATCGCAGCTTCCATGCGCGAGCGAGCCATGCGCAGAAGCTCAGAGGACGGCTCCAGTCCGATGACCGATGTGACAGCACCGCCGTAAAGAGAAAAGTTCAGGCCTGAACCGATACCGATCTCCAGCACCCGGCCCTCGGCAGCACCGATGACACGCTGCCGGAAGGGCATGAGTTGCTTCTGTCGCATCGCCAGATGCGTCAAGCGTGGGACGACATAGCGCTGATAGAAGCTCATTCGTGTGCTTCCTGTTTGCCGCCCGCACTCGCGCGCGCGAACGCGTCCATCACCACGCCGGCGGTCAGCAACTCGGGGAGCGGAATGCCTTGCGGCGCACCCGGCCCGTACACGACATCCAGCGGCACGCCATAGCGGCCGAAGCTTTGCAGGTACGCGGTGA
>CAYYDL010000534.1:0-1903 GCA_964470545.1 uncultured Hyphomicrobium sp.
CAAGCTGATCTTCAACACTTCGCTCATCGGTCCCTCGTTCATCAGCGGCGCAATGGCAGAATTGCCAGCGCGCGCAAAGGCTCGGCGTCGGGTTTGTTTGGCAAGCTTCGGGAGGTGACGCCGAACCGCCCGAAGCCGGGCGGCGGCGGCACGCTTAGATCGCGGCCAACCGCCCCCGGAAGCCCGGGGTGGTAGTGGTAGTCGTCGTGGTCCGCGCGTGCGTCATCGGGACGGATATAAGCCGCGAAGCTTGCCAAGTCACTAGCGCGCGTTTCGCGCATATAGGGTAGGAGAATGTTTCCGGGGGGAGCTTGCAGATGACCTTGCGCGCGTTCGTCACCACCATAGCCTATTTCCGGTTCGTCGCGGCGCTGCTGTTCGGCGCGGCGCGAACGCTCGATTACTGGCAGGCCTGGCTCTATTTGGCGCTTTCGCTCGGCTGCCATCTCGCCATCGTGCTCGACCTTGCGAAGCGCGACCCGGAACTGCTCGAACGGCGCCGTAAGGCCGGCGCCAAGGCCGAGGTTCGCCCGGTGCAGAAGCATATCATCCGCGCTCTGCTGCTGCTGTGGATCGTGGTGATGGCCATCGCGGGGTGGGATCACCGGTTCGGCTGGTCGCACATGCCCGCCTGGCTCGACTGGGCCGGCGCCGTCCTGTTCCTCGCCGGACAGGCGCTGATGGTATGGGTGTTGCGCAGCAACACTTACGCCCGCGCGACGATCGAGGTCAGCGAAGGTCAGCCGCTTTCCGACAAGGGGCCATACGGCATCGTGCGCCATCCGATGTACAGCGCGATGATCGTTTCGGGCCTTTCGGTCGGGCTGATCCTCGGTTCGTGGTGGGTCGTGGCACTGACCGCGCTGATCGTGCCGCTGTTCGCCTGGCGGCTGCTCGACGAGGAAAAGATGATGATCACCGAACTGACCGGTTATGCGGACTACAAGCGCAAGGTGCGCTTCCGGCTCGCCCCCGGCCTGTGGTGAGGGGACGAGAGATGGGCGAACGGCACCCGCACATGATCTCCGCGATCCTGCCGTGCAACGATATCGCCGCGAGCGCGGCGTTCTACGCGCGGCTCGGCCTCGAAGTGCAGTCCGATTACGGCGGCTACAAGATCCTCGGCGACGGCAAGGGCTGGTGGCTGCACCTTTCCAGCGAGGCGCCGGAAGGCTGGGTAGTGCCGGGCCGCAATCCCAACGGGCTCTATCTCTATTGCGCGGACATCGACGGCCTCGCGGCGAAGGTCGCCGACCTGTGGGTCGGCGGCAAAGGCCCCGAGCATAAGCCGTGGGGACTGTACGAATTCGCGCTGTCCGACCCCGACGAGACGCTGGTGCGGATCGGCTGGCCGAGCCGGCTGATGGGAGTGGAGCGGCAGCATTGGCGATAGGCCAGTTCAGCCGGGCCGCTCGCTCGCGCCCCCCGATTCTCAAAAAGAAGCTATCGTCGCCGGTTCAAGGACTGGCGGGCGGATTCTCGACTTCCGCGTGCGGGTCGGACGTAAGAATGAGAGTGAGGATCGCCGCCCCGGTCGCCCCCCAGCCGACGAGCCAGAGCGTGTCGTCGTTGTTATCGGTTTGAGCGAAAGCCGGCACGCTCAACACCGCGGTCGACGCCAACGCGAGCGCGCCCAGCACGGCCATGGTTTTCCGGCTCATAACATGAACTCCGATTTTCGATCCCAACAATCCCAACGGGCTTGCGTCGGAATTGCCGGATTTCCGGTTGCGACTCAAGCCATTGCGGAATCGCTCTATCGCGCACAGGTTTCGAAATAACGAATAAATCCGGCTCGCGGCGCAAACGTCGAAATCAAGGAAACGCGTCATTATGCAAATGACACTTGACTTCGTGCGCGCATTTGATGTAAGGCATACTTGTCTAATCGACAAAGGAGCTT
>CAYYDL010000535.1:0-4216 GCA_964470545.1 uncultured Hyphomicrobium sp.
GTGAAGCGCATTGATTTGAAAAGCAGACTGCCGACGTGATCTCTAGCAGATGACCGCGGGATCGAGCCTTGACATTGATGGTTTGATCCGCAGATTGGACGGGCACAACAAAAGTGTCTGCACCAATCGAGTAGGCCCTCGGCGGGGTCTGCTTGACGTGGAAAGCAGTTTACCGCTTGGAGGAAAACAAAAATGAAGATCTGGACGAAACCCGAAGTGCGCGAGCAGGAAGTTGGCCTCGAGGTCACGAGCTACCTGCCGGCCGAAATCGACCTCATCTAATCCGATGATGTCTTCGGTCTCGCAAACTTTGTGAGACACGGGCGCGGCGGTCGGTTGAACCAATCGGCCGCCGCAGCCTTATGCTCTCGAAAGATGAGAGCGCTGCCGGCTTCGGCGACCCGTCGGCGTAAAGAAATTCAGCGATGATCATAAAAGTACTCGGGTCCGCCGCTGGGGGCGGATTCCCGCAATGGAATTGTAACGGCTATCACTCGTCGCGAGTGCGGGCCGGAGAGGCGGGATACAAGGCAAGGCTGCAATCCTCTCTCGCCGTCAGTGCTGACGGTGAGAACTGGGTCTTGCTCAATGCTTCACCCGATATCCGCCAACAGATCAACCAGACGCCCGAGTTGCAGCCGCCGAGATCCGGACCGCTGCGAGGCTCGCCGATCAAGGCCGTCGTCGTGACGAACGCCGACGTTGATCATATCACGGGCCTCTTGAGCCTGCGCGAAGGTCAGCCGTTCACGATCTATGCGGCAGATCGCGTTCTGGCGACGCTCAATGCAAATTCGATTTTCGATGTGCTTGCAGCCGATAAAGTCCGTCGCGTGGCATTCGAACTCGACAAGCCGATCCGCCTTGAAGGCGCCGGCGTCGATCTGGGGCTTGTCGTCGAACCATTCGCGGTTCCGGGCAAAGTCGCGCTGTTTCTTGAGAAAGGCGACGCGAGCGATAATTTCGGCAGCCGCGACGGCGACACCATCGGCCTCAAGGTCACCGATGCCAAAGCTGACAAATCATTCTTCTACATCCCGGGCGTTGCCGAGATCGATCCGCCGCTCGCGGACAAAATTCGCGGCGCCGATCTGATCTTCTTGGACGGCACGCTCTTTACTGACGACGAAATGCTCACACAGGGCTTGCTCAACAAAACCGGCAAACGCATGGGCCATATCTCGGTCTCTGGGCCGGACGGATCGATCGCTGCCTTGAGCAAGCTCAACGTCAAACGCCGGATCTACGTCCACATCAACAACTCCAACCCAATCCTGGACGAAAACTCAGAAGCCCGTAAAGTCGTCGAAGCATCCGGTTGGGAAGTCGGCTTCGACGGCATGGAGGTCCGCCTATGAACCCGGTAAGTCTCGAAAAGAAAACCGCCGAACGCCGCGGTAATGAACCGCCGATGTCGACATCCGAATTCGAAGCGCAAATTCGCGCTGTCGGTCCGGAGCGCTACCACGATCTTCATCCATTTCATCACATGCTGCACGGGGGCAAGCTGAACAAAGGCCAAGTGCAGGCCTGGGCGCTGAACCGCTACTGCTATCAGTCGGCCGTGCCGCGCAAGGACGCAGCCCTCATCAGCCGTGCCTACGATCGCGAGTTGCGTCGGGAATGGACGCACCGCATTCTTGATCATGACGGTCTTATGCCGGACGAGCCGGGCGGCATCGAACGCTGGCTGGTCCTGACGGACGGCCTCGGCCTGGATCGCGACTATGTGATCTCGCGCCGCGGCGCCCTCCCGGCGACCGTGTTCGCTGTGGAATCGTACGTCACCTTCGTCCGCGAGCAACCGTTGACGGTTGCCGTCGCTTCATCGCTCACTGAGCTCTTTGCGCCGAAGATCCATAAGGAGCGGATCGCGGGAATGCTCGAAAACTATGACTTCATCGACGACAAGGTCATGGCCTATTTCAAGCGCCGCCTGACGCAAGCCCCACGCGACGCCGACTTCGCATTGCAGTACGTGCTTAAGAACGCCAAGACCCGCGACGAGCAGGAAGCTTGCGTCGAGGCTGTGCGGTTCAAGTGCAATGTTCTTTGGGTGCAACTCGATGCGCTCTACCACGCCTACGTCGACGGGCACATACCGCCCGGCGCCTTCCGCCCAGAGGCATGATTGATGACCACTGACGCAACACGCACGCGAGTGATGGTGGTGCCGGCTTCAAAACCGGCGCTGCCGCCCCACATTAAGTTGAGGCATGATCCTGGCCGTGGTCGCTGGCATGTTCTAGCTCCTGAGCGTGTATTTGAGCCGGACCCTATCGCCATCGAGATTTTGAAGCGCTGTAACGGCGCAACCTCGGTCGAAGAGATCGCGACGGAACTTGCAAAAGACTACAACGCCCCGCTGCAGGAAATCCTCGCAGACACTATATCTATGCTTCAGGAGCTTTCAGATAAGGGCGTGATCAAGGCCGCTTGAGGAAACCCGGGACAGAACGGAGCTGACGTCATGAACGAAATAGCGCCGATGGAGCAATTCTCCGAGAAGCCCGTCGTCGAGGCGTGCGCACGCGCACCTGTCGGGCTTCTTGCCGAGCTGACGCATCGCTGTCCGCTCCAATGCCCTTATTGCTCAAATCCTCTGGAGCTTGATCGCGTCAACAGCGAGCTGACGACCGAGCAATGGCAGGACGTCATGCGGCAAGCTGCCGAGCTCGGCATACTGCAGATCCACCTTTCCGGCGGTGAGCCGACGGTCCGCAAGGACCTCGAAGACATCGTCGAGGTCGCGGCGAAGGCGGGGCTTTATACGAACCTCATTACGGCCGGTGTCACGCTGACACGCGATCGGTTGAAGCGACTCAAAGAGCTGGGACTCGATCACGTGCAGCTCTCGATCCAAGACGTCGACGACGCCAACGCCGAAAAGATTTCGGCTTATAAGAATGGCCTCGCGAAGAAACGCGAAGTTGGCAAATGGGTGCGCGAGCTGGAAATGCCGCTCACCATCAACGCGCCAATTCATCGCCTCAATATCGAGAACCTGCCGAACATCATCGATTTCGCCGTCGAGATGGGTGCCGGCCGCATCGAAGTCGCCAATATCCAGTATTACGCCTGGGCGCTGAAGAACCGCGCGGCCCTGATGCCGACGCGCGCGCAGGTCTTGAAGAGCGCCGAGATCGTCGAAGAGGCCAAGCAGCGTCTCAAAGGCGTCATGGTCTTTGATTTCGTTGTGCCCGATTATTACGCGAAAACACCGAAGCCGTGCATGGGCGGCTGGGGCCGGGGCGTCATGAACGTCACGCCCCAAGGCCGAGTGCTCCCCTGTCATGCGTCGGAGAGCGTCCCTGGCCTTGTCTTCGACAATGTGAAGGACCGGCCCCTGGCGGACATTTGGCTGAACGGGCAGGCCTTCCAGAAATATCGCGGCACGAGCTGGATGAAGGAACCCTGCCGGAGCTGTCCGCGCGCGGAACTCGACTTCGGCGGCTGCCGATGCCAGGCAATGGCTTTCACGGGCGATGCCGCAAACACTGATCCGGCCTGCAAGCTTTCGCCTTATCACGAAGCATTCGTTGCAGCAGCGGAACGCGAGAGCGCCGAGGCGACCCCTCCTCCGTTTATCTACCGTCGGATGAGCCCGACCAAGGCGACGCCTGCCGGATAGGCCGGGAATTACAGGCTTCAGCGCCTTCGCGTGCAGTGCAAGATCACCGCCGGGTTAAGCCGGCGGTGCGGCATTCTGTTCGGCCTCGGTTCAGAAAAAAAATGCCAATTTCCTGCGACTGAGCTATGAGTTGCAACGTTTCTAAAGTACCGCTCAGGCGAAACGGGAAGGAATTGAGAATGCGCAAGTGGGTTCTGGCGATCGCGATGATCGCTGCTGTACCGGTAGCGGGCAACGCCGCCGATGCCGACGCAGGCAAGACGATTTTCAACAGGTGCAAGGCCTGTCATCAAGTCGACAAGAATGCGGTCGGCCCGCACCTCGCCGGAATCGTGGGTCGCAAGGCTGCTTCGGTCGCGGACTACAACTACTCTGACGCTTTGAAGAAGTCTGGCATCACCTGGGATGAAGCCGCTCTCGACAAGTGGCTGCAGGGCCCGTCGAAGGACGTTCCTGGCACCAAGATGATCTTCCCCGGCATCAAGGATGCGACGGACCGTGCGAACCTCATCGCATATCTTGCGACGCTGAAGTAATTCGCGCCTGCTGACATGTAGCCAAAACACCGCGAAGAGGACCCTCTTC